>PTKA01000167.1 GCA_002937525.1 Alphaproteobacteria bacterium MarineAlpha10_Bin3 | reverse complement strand
GACGCCACTCCGCGCTCGGCTATCAATCGCCGATCGCATTCGAGGCCATTATGGCCGAAACTGAGCCAACGTCTCTCTACTAAACACGGGCAAGACCAATAGTACACCAGCAATCGAAGAGGCCAACGGTATGGCGAGACGCAAACGACTCAAACGGGCCCCGTTTCCGAAACTGGAACCAATCGGCGGCGTGGCGCTGGGCGCGATTGAATGCGGGGTCGCCTATCGGGGGCGCGATGATCTGATGCTGGCGGTACTCGATCCGGGCACCGCGATCGCCGGGGTATTGACCCGGTCGCTAAGCGCGTCCGCGCCGGTGAACTGGAGCCGCGCGATGCTGCCCGGCGGGCGGGCGCGGGCTATCGTGGTCAATGCCGGCAACGCCAATGCCTTTACCGGCCGCGACGGCGACGCCATCGTGCAGGCGACGGCGGCGCGCACGGCGCAGATCGTTGGCTGCCTCAAAAAGGAAGTCTTCGTTGCCGCCACCGGCGTGATCGGCCAGATTTTTCCAGCCAAAAAGATCCCCGGCAAGCTGGCGGCACTGCACCGGCGCGTGCGCCCCGATGGCTGGAACGCGGCCGCCGCCGCAATCATGACCACCGACACCTGCCCCAAAGGGGCGACGCGCACCGCGCGTATCGGCGATACAACGGTCATTATCAACGCGATCGGCAAGGGCACGCAGATGATCGCGCCCGATCTTGGTACGACGTTGAATTTCGTCTTTACCGACGCGAAGATACCGGCGCTGGCGCTGCACAAGATGCTGGTCCATGCGGCCGACCGGTCGTTCAACTGCATCACGCTCGAAGGCGATACCTCGACCAGCGACACGCTGTTTCTATGCGCGACCGGCAAGGCCAGGCATCGCCGCGTGACCGCCCATAATGACCCGAATCTGCGGGATTTCCGCCGGGCGCTGGCGGAAATCTGCCTGGCGCTGTCGCACGCCATCGTGCGCGATAGCGCCGGCGCCGCGCGGTTCGTCACCTTGAACGTGACGGGTGCTGCGTCCTTCAAGGCGGCGCGAAAGATCGGCCGGGTTATCGGCGCGTCGCCACTGGTGAAATTCGCGCTGTCCAATGCGCTCGACCCCTGCGGCCGGATTATCATGGCCGTCGGCAAGGCCGGCGAGCGGGCCAACCGGGACCGGCTTGGCATCGATATCGGCGGCGTGGTGGTGGCGCGCGAAGGGGCGGTGTTGCGCCGCCACGACGCGGCTACGGTCATGGCGCATCTCAACGGCGACGACGTAAACATTACCATCGATGTCGGTATCGGCCGCGGGCGGGCGACCATCTGGACCTCGGACCGGTCGGTCGGCTATGGCTGAACGGCGATGAGTGGGCCGCGAAAACAATATTGGGCGGAACTGCGCACCGATGAATTTGCCGCCCTCGATCCGGCGCGCGCCATCGCCGTGCTGCCGGTGTCGGCGGTCGAACAGCACGGCCCGCATCTGCCGCTTGGGGTCGATGCCTGGATCAATGCCGCAATTCTCGATGCAGCACTGGCGCAGCTTGGCGAGGACGCCAGCGTGCTGGTGTTGCCGCCGCAGACAATCGGCAAGAGCGAGGAACATCTTGGTTTCGCCGGCACGCTGAGCCTACCGGCCGATCTGGCGGTCCGGCAATGGAATGAAATTGGCGCCGGCGTCGCCCGGGCGGGTTTGCGTAAATTATTGATATTCAACAGCCATGGCGGCAATCCGCCGGTGATGGAGATCGTTGCCCGTGACTTGCGGGTCCGGCACGCGATGCTGGCGGCCTGCGCCAACTGGTACGATCTGGTCGATCTAAACGACTGGTTCGATGCAAACGAACTGCGCCACGGCATCCATGGCGGCGCGGTTGAAACCTCGATCATGCTGCATCTGCGCCCCGATCTGGTCGATATGTCGAAAGCGGCGGCGTTCGCTTCGCTTTCCCAGACGATGGAAGCGGATTTCAAGCATCTGTCGCCGGTCGGCCGGCCGTCCTTTGCCTGGGCGACGCAGGACCTCAACCGGTCCGGCGCGGTCGGCAATGCGGCGGCCGGCGATGCGGCGAAGGGTGCCGAAATTGTCGCGGCGGCGGCGCGCGGCCTCGCTGAGCTGTTCGACGATATCGAACGCTTCGATCTGGCCTGGTTGAAACAGCCCTACGAATCGTAGGCGATCAACGATGTAAAATCGGTATCGAGTTTCTGGCGGCCGCTAAGAAATGTCAGTTCGATGATACAGGCGGCGGCCCGCACATCGCCGCCGACCTGGCGCGCAAGCGCGATTGTCGCCGCCATCGTGCCGCCGGTGGCCAGCAGATCGTCCAGAATCACGATCCGCTGGCCCGGCTCAATCGCGTCGGCCTGGATTTCCAGCGTATCGGCGCCGTATTCCAGATCATAGTCATACGGTATCGTCGGGCCGGGCAGCTTGTTCTTCTTGCGGATCATCGCGAATCCGCAGCCCAGTTCCAGCGCCAGTGGAGCGGCGACCAGAAAGCCGCGCGATTCGATGCCGATCAGCAGGTCCGGTCGATGCGGCACCATGGCTTCGGCCATTTGCGTGACACAATGCCGCCACGCGCCGGGATGCGCCAACAAAGTCGAGATGTCGTAAAACAGGATGCCGGGCTTGGGAAAGTCCGGTACGGCGCGAATATGATCCTTCAAATTCATGGCGGCGATGGTAGCGATGGCGGGGCGGTGCCGCAACGCTAATGGGGCGGTGCCGCAACGAAAATAGGGGCCGTGCCGCAACGCAAATGGGGACGTGCTATGCCGGATATTGGGAATATGGTATGCGACGGCGGCAAGTTTGCGACAGATCGGGACGGGGGAATCCATGGCCGCAGCGCCGGGATGGTTTAAGAGCGAAGGGCAGGGCGGCAGCCTGGTTCTGTGTGCCGGCGGTCCCTGGACGATCGACACGGTCGGCGCATTGGACCCGGTTCTGCGCTCGCTGAGCGTCGATGGCGCAGACCGGGCCGAGATTGACGCAGCACTTATTACCGACCTCGATACCGCCGGCGCCTGGCTGCTGTACCGCACAAGGCGCGATCACGCGGCGCACGGCGTGGCACTGCCCATCATCGGCCTCGATTCCCGCTATGCGCCGTTGATCGATCTGGTGGCGCAGGCCGATGCGGCGCATGCGCAGACCGACCGGCCGCGTCCCAATGCCTTGGTGGCGCTGGTCAATCGGGTCGGCCGGTCGGTGTGCGAGGTGGCGGCGGCAGGTGTCAATTTGCTCAATTTTTTCGGCATGACCATCATGGCGATGGCCAGAACAATTATCCAGCCGCGCCGATTGCGGGTCACCGCCCTGGTCAATCAGATTGAACAGACCGGGCTGAACGCGATGGGCATCGTCGGGCTGTTGCTGTTTTTGATCGGTGTCGTGCTGGCGTTTCAGGGTGCCGAGCAATTGCGCCGGTTCGCGGCGGAAATCTTCACCGCCGACGGGCTGGCGGTGCTGGTGCTGCGGGAGATCGGCGTTTTGATCGCGGCGATCCTGGTCGCCGGCCGGTCCGGTTCCGCCTTCACCGCCGAAATCGGCATGATGAAGGTCAATGAGGAAATCGATGCGCTTAGCACCATCGGCATCGACCCGATCGAGGTGCTGGTTTTGCCCCGTATCAACGCGCTGCTGATAACCTTGCCGCTGCTGACCTTCTTCGCCGATGCCGCCGCATTGGCCGGCGGCACGATCATGTCGGTGGCGACCCTGGACGTGAGCTATACCCAGTTCGCGCGCCAGCTCGCCGACGCCATGAGCCTTAAGAACCTGCTGATCGGGCTGGTCAAGGCGCCGGTCTTTGCGTTTCTGATCGGCATGGTCGGTTGTTACGAGGGGCTGCGGGTGACCGGCAGCGCGGAAAGCATCGGCCGGCAGACGACCAAATCGGTGGTCGAGTCGATCGTTCTGGTCATCATCGCCGACGCGCTGTTTTCAATCGTTTTCGCCGCACTCGGGGTCTAGCACATGAAGGATGATCCAATCATCGCGGTGCGGGGCCTGCGGACCCAGTTCGGCGATATTGTGATCCATGACAATCTCGATTTGGACGTGCTCCGGGGCGAGGTGCTCGGCGTGGTCGGCGGGTCGGGGACCGGCAAGTCGGTGCTGCTGCGCACCATCATCGGCCTCAACCGGCCGCGCGCCGGCACGATTGAGGTGTTGGGCGAAGATACCGCCGCGATCACGACCGTGACGCAGCGGCGCTGCGGGGTGCTGTTTCAGAACGGGGCGTTGTTTTCCTCGCTCACCGTGGCGGAGAACATTCAGGTGCCTATGCGCGAGCATCTTCGCCTGCCGCGCAAATTGCTGAATGAACTGGCGGCGCTGAAGATCGCCATGGTCGGCTTGCCGCCCGATGCCGGGCCGAAATACCCGGCCGAGTTATCCGGCGGTATGCGCAAGCGCGCCGGGCTGGCCCGCGCCTTGGCGCTCGATCCCGAAATACTGTTTCTCGACGAACCGACGGCGGGTCTCGATCCGATTGGCGCCGCCGCCTTCGACACGCTGATCGGCGATTTGCAGAAAAGCCTGGGCCTGACCGTGTTCATGGTGACCCATGATCTCGACAGCCTGGTGGCGATCTGCGACCGCATTGCCGTTCTGGTGGACAAACGCGTGCGCCTGGCCACAATGGCCGAACATATGCAGGATTCGCATCCGTGGATCCGCGAATATTTCCATGGGCCGCGGGCGCGCGCGGCGCTCGGCGGCAAGGAACCCGGTGGCGGACATTAAGGCATGGAAACGAAAGCCAGCTATCTGATCGTCGGGACCTTCACGATGATCCTCCTGCTCGGGATCGTCAGTGCGATGGTCTGGCTCGCCGGCGTCGAACTGGATGAGGAATTCGCCTATTACGATCTGTATTTCGAGGGGTCGGTGACCGGGTTG
>PTKA01000166.1 GCA_002937525.1 Alphaproteobacteria bacterium MarineAlpha10_Bin3 | reverse complement strand
TATATCCGCGCCGCCTCGCCGGCCAGCTGGCACAATACCGAAGAGCCGCTGTGGGCCGCCTTCGTCGATCATGCCCCGGAAATGCTGAAATTCGTTGAAACCCACTCCCCGGCCCGCTTCGATCCGAACCGCGACCCCGACCCCTATGCCGAACTGCCGGGCGGTATGGAATATGGGCGCAATGTGTCGCCGGCGCCGATCCGCATCGCCCGGCTTGGCCCATGGCGCGGCAAGATCCGCGCGCCGACTTCGGATATTCCCATAAGCTATGGCGAAATCGTCGACACATTCCTCTATGCCCATCCCAAAAAGGGCATGTTTCGCCTGTTGCCGCGCCTGATCTGGCGGCGGCTGACCGGCGCGCGCGTGCGCGGCCAGGCGCTGACCATCGGCCTGTTGAAAGGCTGCCTGGATCATGGGGTTACGGTCTGGACCGAATGCCCGGCCTTGCGCCTGCTGACCCAAGACGGCCGCGTCACCGGGCTGAAGGTCGCGCGCCACACGCAAACCAAAACGCTGGCGGCCTCCCGGGGCGTCGTCCTGGCCAGCGGCGGCTTCGACTGGGACGCCGATATGATGGCCGAACATTTCCCCGGCCCGGTCGAATGGACCGCCAGTCCGCGCTGCAACACCGGCGACGGGCAGCGCATGGCGGCGGCAATCGGCACCCGGATGGACCATATGGATCAGGCGCTGGTGATGGGCGCGACGCCGGTAAATTATGAAGGTCATCTGCACGGCCAGCCCGCCGCCGATTATTTCCTGCCCCATTCGATGATCGTCAACCGGCATGGCCGCCGCTTCGTCAACGAAAAACAGATGAATATCGGCCTCGCTTTCGCGCAAATGGACCCGGATTCCGGCACGCCGGCGCATTTGCCGGCATGGCGTATCTATGACAGCCAGTTCGCCCGTAAATATCCCCATGCGATGCCGAACAAATCGGTTGCCGGCAATCGTTTCCAGGCCGACACGCTGGCCGGACTGGCCGGCCAGATCGATGTCGATGCCAGGGGGCTGGTGGAAACCGCGCGCCGGTTCTCCGGTTTCGCGCGCGCCGGAATCGACGCCGACTTCGGCCGCGGCGCCAGCATCTGGGACCGCAACCGGGGCGGCGACCCGGATAACCAGCCCAATCCGACCTTGGGGTCGATCGAACAACCGCCATTCTACGCCATGCCCTTCAAGGCCAGCTTTCTTGCCACCAAGGGCGGCGCCCGCACCAACCAGCGGGCCGAAGTGCTGAACCATGACGGCGCGCCGATCCCCGGCCTGTACGCCGCCGGCAACGTCATGGCCAACCCGTTCGGTTCCAAGGGCGTCGGCGCCGGCACCACGCTTGGCCCCTGCCTGACCTGGGGCTATATCGCGGCGCTGAACGCGGTCGGCGCGGCGCCGTGAGCATACCGGGTTGGTCTATTCAAATAATACCGATTGCTTTTAGGAACGCCGTTAGTTCCGGTTCGACATTCGCTGCTTGACGCAACTCTCTAATTCCTATTCGACGGGACAACTGAAATCGGGTCATTGGCTTGCGGTATTCCGGCCATTGTGTTTTTAGCTGCGTCAGCGACAGTTCCGTTGTCTGCGGACGACGGTCAACGCATCCCGGCAAATGACGTGGAAGTAGTGCTTCGTGGCACGGCCTTTGCCAAATAATTTGAATATCCGCTTTTCGGGCCAACTGGTTCACCAGATCGAATTCTTGTTCATTCCTTTCGATTTGGTCGAAATCCATAAGTATCGCTTTGTGAACGAAAGAACCGCGTGAGGACTCTTTCCTTTTTATCTGCTGGATCGCAAATTCGACACGAGCGCGCGGCGCTCCCGCGCGTGTCCCAAAATCATCCGTATCAATGTGGATATGCAACTTTGCAATGTCTGCCAGATCTTGAATTATCCGGCCAAAGCCAACTTCCGAAGAGCCTTCACAGCCAAAATATATTCTTGATCTGGGCGAAATTCGCCCTTTTCGCCCGGTCATCCGATATGGGGGACGGCCCCGTATACGCCGCCCATATATTTCTTATATAAATTGTCGCTGCGGCGGACCGATTTGATATCCATCAAGCTATATACTTTTGCACGGCCTTGGCGATCCTTCTCGCAGAAGACGGTTTCTTCTTTCAAAAGTTCGTCGAGAAGAAAAACCGAATGTCCCGTCATCCATAACTGCGCATCAAATTGATTTCGCTCTTTGTCATAAAACCAACGCAGGATTTCGGGTAATATAAGGGGGTGGATCGCAATATCGAGTTCGTCGATAAGCGCGATGCTGCCGCGTTTCAACGCATATAAAAGCCAAGGAAAGACCTGAATGAAAGTTTGGGTCCCATGACTTTCCAATCTCCAAGGCATTTCGCTAGCCAAACCTTCATGTTGAAATAGCGGTTCATGTTTGTCGTCGATGGGAACCATTTGTATCTCGTTAATTCCGACATCGATTCTTTGCAGTTCTTTATTTAGATCGTCGACGACTTCCCGATTCGAGGCTAGATACTTGAAAATAAATTCGCTATTCGCCGCGACATTATTTTCGGGAAGGTTGGTTACTATTTCTGACGCCGCTTCCAATAATATTTCTGAGGCCTCGTGTTCAAAGAATGCCAAAACCGCCAATGTGCTTGCGTGATCCGGTATCCTATTTATTACCTTGGCATATCCCGCTAGTGGAAAAACCTTCGAACCGAGCAATAGGGTTCCCGCCCGACGTTGGAATACACGGCGCCACCGGCCGATTTTCCCAGGTTTTTGCTTCAGAGATTCTAGCGCCACCGAATGTGCAAGGCCGTCTTGCACGCAGAGTTCCAGTTCATATCGGTACACGCCACAGGGCTCCGGTTGACCCTGTCTCGCGCGCTCTATCGCCGATCTAGAGATATCCATTATACCGCCGAATTCTATGGCAAGACGAATTGGACGATTGGCCGAGGCATCGTCGTTAAAGGCTTCGAACGGTAAAGCATCATTGCCTTTGTTCCAGCTTTCCTTAATGAACCACGCCAAATAGGAAAGCGCTTTTAGAACCGTGGATTTTCCCGAGGCATTTGCGCCATAGACGGCAATTGCCTTTGGCGCAAATGTCTTCGATCCGTGGTAGATTGGTGCGAAGCGTTCCGAATTAGCGGGGGTTGTTTGTGGAACGGTCAGGTCAAGTACCTGCCGGTCGCGGAAACACATAAAATTTTCAATTTCTAGACGGTAGATCATGTTAAACTCTTTATTTTTCGCCCTTTAATATACAAATATAACATATTTTTGTCAAGTATGGCTTTTAATCGAATATTAACCGGGCATGAAAATAAAGTATTCGTGTTTCGAAGGAGGCCGGACCGTGAGCAAAGCCTTCACCAAGGAAAGCGAGCCGGAGGAAATCGTGCCCGACGCGGCGGCGGCGTTGCCGGTGGGGGTCAAGAACTACATCACGCCGGCCGGTATGGCGCGGCTGCGGGCTGAGTTGAAACAGTTGCACAGCGTCGAGCGGCCGAAGATCGTCGATATCGTCGCTTGGGCGGCGGGCAATGGCGACCGGTCGGAAAACGGCGATTATCTGTATGGCAAAAAGCGCCTGCGCGAGATCGACCGGCGCATCCGGTTTTTGTTGAAGCGCATGGAAATCGCCGAAATCGTCGATCCGGCCCGCCAAACCAACCGCGACCAGGTGTATTTTGGCGCCACCGTCACCTATTGCGACGAAAATGACGGCGAACGCACGGTGCGGATCGTCGGCATCGACGAGGCCCGGACCGAACAGGGCGAAATCAGCTGGGTGTCGCCGATTGCACGCGCCTTGCTGCGCGGGTCGGTTGGCGATCTGGTCATTGTGCGGGTGCCCGGCGGCGAGACCGAATTCGAAATTACCGCTATCGTGTATGAAGTGGAAAGTTCGCGCGCCGATAATGCTGTTCCCTGATAGGGGTATGCGATCATGTTGACCAAATCCGATGTCGCGCTATACCGCCAGCAAGGCTTTCTGCCGGCGCGGCGGCATCTGTCGGCCGAAGACGCCGCCGTGCTGCGGCGCGACTGTATCCGGACCTGCGGCGTCGAGAACCGGGACCCGGCGCGCCGCCAGGCCAGCAACCGGGTCAAACCATTCTTGCTGTTCCGCTGGGCCGCCGGTCTGGTGCGCCATCGCGCCATTCTTGACAGTGTCGAGGCGCTGATCGGCCCCGATATCCTGGTCTTTCACACCACCGTCTGGTTCAAGGAAGCGGGTTCGCCAAAATCGGTGCCATGGCATCAGGACGCGACCTATTTCGGCCTCGACCCGCTCGACCATGTGACGGCGTGGGTCGCCTTGACGCCGTCGACCGAAGCGATGGGATGCGTGCGGATATTGCCCTGCTCGCATCGCCGCGACCAGCTTCCGCACGCCGATAATCCCGACCCCGATATCATGCTGTCGCGCGGCCAGACCGCTGTGGCCGATATCGACGAGCGCGACGCGGTGAATTTGATCATGGCGCCGGGCGAGGTGTCGTTCCATCACACCCTGGCGCTGCACCGCTCCGGCCCGAACAAGGGCGATGCGCCGCGCATCGGTATCGGCATCAGCTATATCCCGGCCCATGTCCGCCATGTCGGCGAAACGCGGCTGTCGGCGACCCTGGTGCGCGGCGTGGACCGGCATGGCCATTTCGATCCCGAACCGGCCCCGGACGGCGATCAAACGGACGCCGCGATTGCGGCGCACCGCGATTCGCTGGAACGGTTCTGGCGCGCGTCCACGTCGATACCCGAAATGGCGCAAATTCATTAGGAGCAACACTATGCGTCTAGACGCAAAGACGATCATTATCACCGGCGCCGCGTCGGGTATTGGACAGGCGAGCGCGGCCAAGGCGATGGCCGAAGGGGCGCGGGTCATCGGCGTCGATCTGGACGCCAAGGGCA
>PTKA01000165.1 GCA_002937525.1 Alphaproteobacteria bacterium MarineAlpha10_Bin3 | reverse complement strand
GGGCGGGTGTTGCGGCCCAGCTTGAGGGCGCTCGATTTCACGCCGATCAGCAGGTCGTCTTCCTTGTCCTGATGCGCGTAGATCGTGTCGTAGCCAAGCGTCCAGGCAATCCCGGCGGCGTACAGCAGCAGGGCGGGCGCGGCCAGCGATCCGGTCACCGCCGCCCAGCCGACCAAAGCGCCCCAGTTGAATGCGAGGCCAAGGAAAATCTGCGGCCAGTAGGTCACCCGCTTCATCATCGGGTAGATCGCGACCAGAACCAGCGACGCGGCGGCGACCGCAATGGTGAAACCGTTGAAGGGCAACAGGACGCCAAGCCCGCATAACAGGGCCGCGGCCAGGAATACAAACGCCTGGCGGACCGATATTTCGCCGCTCGGAATCGGCCGCAAGGCGGTGCGCGCGACGCGCCCGTCGATGTCGCGGTCGAGGATATCGTTCCACGCGCAGCCCGCCGCGCGCATCACTAGCGCGCCGACCGCGAACAACGCAAAAAACACCGGGTCCGGCCAGCGCCAGCCGGGTGCTGCCGCGTTCGCCAAGGCCACTCCCCACCAGCACGGAATCAGCAGCAGCCAGGTGCCGATCGGCCGGTCGATCCGGGCCAGCCGCGCATAGGGCCGCAAGGGCCGCGGCACCAGCCGGTCCATCCAGTGGCCACGCACGATATCGCTGGCCGAATCATTCACGAACCAGTCCCAGCCGTTCATGCCATCGTGCAATCGATTCATCGGGATAATCATCGAACGATTTGTCGCTGCGGGCAATATCGGGCGCGACCCACGCCGCTTTCGAGCCGAGCATGATATGGGTGCGTTCGGGCGGAACCGGAAGCGGCGTGTCGATGGCGGAGGCGAACGGGTGGACCAGTTCGGGCCAGCGCGCACTCCACGCCCACAGCATCGACCCGCAGGCGCCGCAGAAATGCCGTTCCAGGGAACTGCGTTCGCCGTCGTCGCCTTGGACCCGGTACACGCGCACGCCGTCGCGTCCTTCGACTTCGAGCGTGCCATGGTCGCCGCCAAGGTTGACGGCGTACCCGCCGCCGCCCGCCGTCTTGCGGCAGATCGAGCAATAGCAAATATTGTAGGGATAAGGATGGGCCGATTCGAGACGAAACGCGACCGCGCCGCAATGGCAGGAACCCTCTAACAGCATCGTTTTCTCCCGGCAGGTTTGCGCCTTATACCATAGCCGCCTTGCCTATCGCGAGGCGGCGGGCGGCATTGACATTGGGATAAAATACGATTATATTCCTTAGTTCTAGTTTTCATCAAGATGGCGGATCGCATCCATCGGTCCAATGTTAATGGATGTATAGGGATGTTAAGGAAAAAAACGAATTGTTCTCGCGGTTGCAACAATGAACGGGTCTAATCGGTAGTGGCGAGACTCTATACCGAACACGATATTGCCGCTGGCCGGCTGGTCGCGCTGAACGCCAACCAGGCGCATTATCTGCGCACCGTGATGCGGGCCGGTCCCGGCGATTGCGTCACATTGTTCAACGGCCGGGACGGCGAATGGGCGGCGCGAATCGAATCGATTGGCAAGAAATCGGGCACGCTGCTGGCGCAGCATCGCCTGCGCGAACAAATGGCGGAACCGGGGCCGGATTTGTATTTCGCGCCGGTAAAGCGAGCGCCGCTGGATTTTCTGGTGCAAAAGGCGGTCGAACTCGGCGTTGCCGCCTTGCAACCGGTGATGACCGAACGCACCGTGGTTGGCCGCGTCAATCACGGCCGGTTGCGGGCCCATATCGTTGACGCGGCCGAGCAATGCGAACGCTTGAGCATTCCGGATTTACGCGCGGCAATAAAATACACTATGCTACTGGACAATTGGCCGGCGGATCGCCACCTGCTGATTTGCGTCGAACGCGGCGCGGCCCCGGCAATCGATAGCATTCTGAAGAACGCGGGGAATATCGAGGGCTGGGATATCTTCATCGGACCCGAAGGGGGATTTACGCCATCCGAACGCGATCTGTTCGCCACATTGCCATTCGCAACGCCGGTCAGCCTTGGCCCGCGAATCCTTCGCGCGGAAACCGCGGCGCTGGCGGCGATCGTCTGCTGGCAGGTGGCCAATGACGCCTGGACGCGCCGATCCCATCATCATCGGAATTAATCACCTATGTCCGCACCGCTAAAATCGGTCCCTGATCCGATCCTCGACAAGGCGCGCTTGATTGCCGATCTGGAAACCGGCTGCAAACCCCGCGACGACTGGCGCATCGGCACCGAACATGAAAAATTCATGTTCGATCTGGCCGATCTGCGGCCGCTGGCCTATGACGGCAGGCCGGGGATCGCCGCCTTGCTGGGGGGGTTGGAGCGCTTTGGCTGGACCCCCGTGCGCGAGTACGGCAACACCATCGCATTGAAGAACGAAAGCGGCGCGTCGGTCACCCTGGAACCGGGCGGGCAGCTTGAGCTGTCCGGCGCGCCGCTGGAAAATCTGCACCAGACCTGCGGCGAAGTGAACGAGCATCTCAACCAGGTCAAGGAAGTCTGCGCCGAAATCGGTGCCGGGGTCATGGGGCTTGGCTTCAATCCGAAATGGCGCCGCGAGGATGTCCACTGGATGCCCAAGGGGCGCTACAAGATCATGCGCGAATATATGCCGACCAAGGGCAATCTTGGCCATGACATGATGCTGCGGACCTGCACGGTGCAGGTCAATCTCGACTTCGGCTCGGAAGCCGACATGGTGCAGAAAATGCGCGTCGCGGTGGCGTTGCAGCCGTTAGCGACGGCGCTGTTCGCCGACTCGCCCTTCACCGAAGGGAAACCGAACGGGTTTTTGAGCTACCGCAGCCATATCTGGACCGATACCGACCCGGACCGCTGCGGCATGCTGCCTTTTGTCTTCGAGGACGGCTTCGGATTCGAGCGCTGGATCGACTACATCCTCGACGTGCCGATGTATTTCATCTACCGCGACGGCGAATATCTGGATGTGAGCGGCAAATCCTTCCGCGACTACATGGCGGGCGCGCTGCCGGGGTTCGAAGGCCAACTTCCGACCATGGCCGACTGGACCGACCATATGACGACCGCGTTCCCCGAAGTGCGGCTGAAACATTTCATCGAAATGCGCGGCGCCGATGCCGGGCCGTGGAAGAACCTTTGCGCTTTGCCGGCGTTCTGGGTCGGCTTGTTTTACGACGATGCGGCGCTCGATGCAGCCTGGAATCTATGCCGCGACTGGACGGCCGAAGAACGCGAACGGTTGCGCGCAGATGCGCCCCGATTCGGCCTCAAGACGCCGTTTCGCGGCGGAACCTTGCAGGATCTGGCGATAAAGGTGCTGCGCATTTCGCGGCGCGGCCTGGCCGCCCGCGCGCGCATCGACCGCAACGGCAAGGATGAAGGCGGGTTCCTGGATGTCCTCGATGAGATCGCGCACAGCGGCGTGACGCCGGCGGAAATTTCGCTGGCCGCCTTCGACGCCGATTGGGGCGGCGACATCGACCGGATTTATCGCGCGCGTTCGTATTAGAATGACTTGAACCAGACTCTAACCTTAAGGGGAGATGCCGGCATGGCCGATAAATATCATCTGATCAGTTCCTACACTTGACCGTGGGTACAGCGCGCCGTGATTCTGATGCGTGCCAAAAACGTCGAGTTCAAGGTCACCTATATCAATCTGCAGGACAAACCCGGCTGGTTCCTGGAAATCTCGCCGCATGGCAAGGTGCCGGTTCTGGTCGTCGATGATGTTCCGCTGTTCGAATCGAACGCCATCGCGGAATATCTCGACGAAGTCGTGCCGCCGCGATGCCATCCGCAAGATCCGATCGAGCGGGCGCAAAATCGCGCCTGGACCGATTTCGTCGGCGATTTCGCCAAGGCGTTGAGCAGCACCTATTACACCAAGTCGCGGGCCGAAACCGATGCCGCCATCGAAGCATCGCCCAAGGCCATCGCCAAGCTCGAAGCAGCACTTGCCATCCGGCAGGACAATGGCGGACCCTATTTCAACGGTCCGAATTTGAGCCTGGTCGACGCCGCCTATGCGCCGTTCCTGCAACGCTTCGCCCTGGCCGAATCGAAACTCGGCACCGGTCTGCTGAAGGATTTTCCGCTGGTCCAGGCATGGTCCGACGCCCTGCTGGCCAACGAAACCGTCACCGGCGCGGTGGTGGACAGTTTCGCCGAAAAATTCTTCGCCAGCCTGAAGCGGCGCGAATTTTATGTCGGGACATTGTTTGAAACCACGGCGGCGGCGGCTGAATAAGGCCAGGGGCGGTCAGGCGGTTCAGTCAATGAGCGCCTGATAGACCAGCGCGCGCAACTCACGGCGGATCGGATAGGTCGAGGACGGCAGAACCTGGGTCATGAACACGGCCACGATGTCCTCGACCGGATCGATCCAGAATGCGGTCGAAGCGACGCCGCCCCACGCATGTTCGCCGACCGAACAGGCCGCTTTCGTCGTCGCCGGATCGAGGACAACGGAAAAGCCGAGCCCGAAGCCGATCCCGTCCATGCTGGTTTCGCTGAAGGTCGGCTGCCCCATCGCGGTCAGACCGACGTTGCCGGGCAGATGGTTCATTGTCATCAGTTCGACCGTGCGGCGGCCCAGAATGCGGGCGCCGTCCAACTCCCCCTTGCGCCGGACCGCTTCGGCGAACCGCAGATAATCGCCGGCGGTCGATACCAGCCCGCCGCCGCCTGAAAACAGCGTCACCGGCCGCACAAAGGAAGCCTCTTCATCCGGCCGTTCTTCAAGGACAATGCCGCCGTCATGCGCGCTATAGAGTGCTGCCAGCCGGGCGCGCTGATCCGGCCGGACCTGGAATCCGGTATCGGTCATGCCCAGCGGGTCGAAGATGCGCTGCTGCAATATCTGGTCGAGCGGCTGGCCGGCGACGGCCTCGACCAGGCGGCTCAG
>PTKA01000164.1 GCA_002937525.1 Alphaproteobacteria bacterium MarineAlpha10_Bin3 | reverse complement strand
CGCCATCTGCGCGCCCATGCCGCATTGGCCGATGCGTGCCAGGTGCCGGAAGTTCATGTCGCACCCAATGGCACGCTGCTGCGCCTCGCACCCGGCCCCGCCATGGTCATCGACGAGGTGTTCGCCGGCAAGCTGGCGCTGGATGGCAAGCGGCTCATTCCGCTGGGCAGCGGCGTCATCCGCGAGCGCCATAATATGATGCAAAATGGCGCTGCCGTGGTTACCCTGGCGTTGGACCGCGACGGCGAGATGCAGGCCGACCCGCAGATCACGACCCACGGCGTGTTCGACAAGCTGGCCGACCCGGCCATCGCCGATCGGTTGATCGAGGCCGTGTACGATGCGATCGAGGACATGCCCGCGCGCGCCAGACGCAGCGACGATGCGATCCGCGAAGCGGTGCGTATCGGTCTGCGGCGGTGTCTGCGGACACTTTGCGGGAAACGGCCAAAAACGGAGATCCACCTTGTACGCGTGTAAAATATGCCGGACCGGCGCGCCATGATCGGACGTCTCAACCATGTCGCCATTGCGGTGCCCGACCTCGATGCGGCCTGTAGCTTGTATCGCGAGGTGCTGGGCGCAACCTTGTCGGAACCGGCCGCACTTCCCGAACACGGCGTGACCACCGTCTTCGTCAATCTGCCCAATACCAAGATCGAACTGCTGCATCCGCTGGGCGATGATTCGCCGATCGCCGCCTTCCTGAAGCGCTACCCCGAAGGCGGCATGCACCATATCTGTTACGAGGTCGACGATATCGTTGCCGCGCGCGACCGCCTGGTGGCGGCGGGCGCGCGAATTCTAAGCGACGGCGAACCGCGCATCGGCGCGCATGGCAAGCCGGTTTTGTTCCTGCATCCAAAGGATTTCGCCGGCACGCTGATTGAACTTGAACAGGCTTGATATGACTATTGTCGGCGGCATCGTTTCCTTCATCATCATTTGGTGGCTGGTCTTGTTCATGGTCCTGCCGTGGCGGGCGCAGCCATCGGAAAATCCTCTGCCCGGCAATACGCCGAGCGCCCCGGACAATCCGCTAATTGCCTTGAAGGCGCTCGTCACCACCGGGATCACGGTGATTTTGTTCGCCATCGTCTGGGCCATCGCCGAGACCGGCTGGGTCAATTTCCGCGAATGAATGGCCATGACGACCTATTGCGATACGGCCCCCGGCCATCCCTTTCACGGTTCCTATCACGACACTGAATACGGCTTTCCGAGCGCCGACGAAGCGGTTCTGTTCGAACGCCTGGTGCTGGAAATCAACCAGGCGGGATTGTCCTGGCTGACCGTGCTGCGCAAGCGGGCCGCGTTCAAAGCCGCCTTCGAGGGTTTCGATGTCGAACGGGTCGCAGGCTATGGCGATGCGGACCGCGCCCGCCTGCTGGGCGATGCGGCGATCATCCGCAACCGCTTGAAGGTCAACGCGGCAATCGAGAACGCCAAGCGCATCCTGGCGATGCGGGCCAGCCATGGCGGCTTTGGCGCCTGGCTGGACGCCCATCATCCGCTGGACAAGCCGGCATGGGTGAAACTGTTCAAAGGGACTTTTTTGTTTACCGGCGGTGAAATTACCGGCGAGTTCCTGATGAGTACGGGCTATCTGCCCGGCGCGCATGTTCCCGATTGTCCAATATACCGGACGATAGCGCGGCTCGATCCGCCATGGCGCCATTCCTGACAATCCGCCAAAATACCCTCAAGGCGAGTGTAAAAATAATCTACAATCGGCTGGCAGCGATTCGTTTTTTTCCTTAGCATTGATATACATTTCTATACATTGGCTTTGTTCATCGGATTGCCAAGTTAGGAATATAACACTATATTAAGGTAAATGCAAGTGTTTTCAATCGGCCTTTTAGGCGTATGGCCCGATTATTGTAGGCAACGGAAGCGACGGTGGCGGTTACAGGTGTTGCGATGAAATTTCTAATTCTGGCAGCGGTCTTGCTTGGCCTGGGGTTCGCGGTGCCGGTATCGGGCGATACGGTGCGTATCGCCAAAGCCGATTGCAGCCGGCTGGTCGAACACCGCGCGACGCCCGATGTCGCCTTCAGGCCGGGGGTCGATGTGCGCGGCAAGAAGGTCGCGCCGGCCGGCGGTTCGGCGGCACCGGCCTACACCAATCTGGTGCCGGAGATCATCGAATTTTCCATTGCCCTCAACCCGCTGCGGGGCGGTGCCGCGCGGTTTGGCGAAACGGCGCTTGGCGTCGGAACGATCCACTTCGATATGAAGACCCGGCGCGCAACCCTGAACGGCCAAAATCTGTCGCGCGGCGACAGCCAGAAACTGGCCCGCAAATGCCGGGAAATTTTGCGCCGCTCGAAGTGAATTCGGCGCCGCGCGCCATGGACATCGGCCAATGCAATCCCTAAATTCACCGTTCGCCTGCCTGCGGAGAACCCTCGATGCGCCTGTCCCAGTATTTCCTGCCGACCCTGAAGGAAACGCCCAGCGAGGCGCGGATCGTGTCGCATCGCTACATGCTGCGGGCGGGGATGATTCGCCAGGCCAGCGCCGGGATCTATTCGTGGCTGCCGCTTGGCCTTCGGGTCCTGAAAAAAATCGAGCAGATCGTGCGCGAAGAACAGAATGCGTCCGGCGCCCAGGAAATCCTGATGCCGACGATCCAGGCGGCCGATCTGTGGCGGCAAAGCGGGCGCTACGAGGATTACGGCAAGGAAATGCTGCGCATCACCGACCGGCATGGCCGCGATATGCTGTACGGCCCGACTAACGAGGAACAGGTCACCGAAATCGTCGCCGCCCATATCAAAAGCTTCCGCCAACTGCCCAAGAGCCTGTACCATATCCAGTGGAAATTCCGCGACGAAGTGCGGCCCCGCTTCGGTGTCATGCGCGGCCGGGAATTCCTGATGAAGGATGCCTATTCCTTCGATATTGACGCCGATGCCGGACGCGCCGCCTACAACAAGATGTTCGTGTCCTATTTGCGGACCTTCGCCCGCCTGGGGCTTCAGGCGATCCCGATGCAGGCCGATACCGGCCCGATTGGCGGCGATATGAGCCATGAGTTCATCATCGTGGCCGATACCGGCGAGAGCGAGGTTTTCTGCCATGCGGATTATCTGGACCGCGACGTTCTGGCGCGTAGCGTCGATTACGATGGCGACCTGCAACCGCTGGTCGATGAATGGACCGCGCTTTACGCCGCGACCGACGAGATGCACGACCCGGCCCGGTTCGAGCGCGCGGTGCCGGCGGACCGCCGGATCACGGCGCGCGGCATCGAAGTCGGCCATGTTTTCTTTTTCGGCGACAAATATTCCAAACCGCTGGGCGCGACCGTCTCCACGCCCGGCGGCGGCGAGACGGCGGTGCATATGGGTTCCTACGGCATCGGCGTCTCCCGGCTGGTGGGGGCGATCATCGAGGCATGCCATGACGATAAAGGCATCGTCTGGCCGCCGGCCGTAGCGCCTTTCAAGGTCGGCCTGATCAATCTGCGCAGCGGCGACGCCGCCTGCGATGCCGCGTGCAATGATTATTACGCCAAGCTCAACCAGGCCGGAATCGAGGTTCTGCTGGATGACCGCGAAGAACGCGCCGGCACCAAATTCGCCGATATGGATCTGATCGGGTTGCCCTGGCAACTCATCGTCGGGCCGCGCGGCCTGAAAGGCGGCGACGTCGAGCTGAAGAACCGCGGCACCGGCGAGACCGAGGAACTGCCGGTCGATGCGGTCCTGACCCGGCTTGCCGGCTGATTATGTTCAACGGGTTTGAACGTCTTATGGCGCTGCGCTATCTGCGCTCGCGGCGCCAGGAAGGTTTCATCTCGGTCATCGTCTGGTTTTCGTTCGCCGGCATCATGCTGGGCGTGGCGACCCTGATCATCGTCATGGCAGTGATGAATGGATTCCGCGACGAATTGCTGACCCGCATCCTGGGCGTGAACGGCCATATGAACGTCACGGCCAATATGCGCACCGTCGAAGATTTCGATGCGCTGGCGGCGCAAATTCGGGCCGTCAGCGGGGTGGTTTCGGCCGCGCCCATTATCGAAGGCCAGGTCATGGTGACGGCCAATCGCGTTGCGTCCGGCGCCCTGGTCCGTGGATTGCGGGCCGCCGATTTCAAACGCCGCGCGATCCTGGCCGATAACATCGTCGCCGGCGGGCTGGAAGGGTTCACCGCCGGCAAGGGCGTTATCATCGGGTCGCGCATGGCGCGGCGCATGGCGTTGCGGCCGGGTGGTAAAATCACCCTGATCTCGCCGCAGGGAAACCCGAGCCCCTTCGGGACCGTTCCGCGCATGAAAGCCTACCGGGTCGCCGCCATCTTCGAGGTCGGCATGTCCGAATACGACAACAGCTTCATCTATATGCCGCTGGCCCAGGCGCAGATATTTTTTCGCAAGAAGGGGGTGGTTTCCGCTATCGAAGTGATGATCGAAGACCCGGACCAGGTTTTTTCCGCCGCCGCCGCGGTGCGCCGCGCGATTGGCCCCGGCTACCGGATCCTCGACTGGCAGCGGGTCAATTCGAACTTTTTCACCGCCCTGCAGGTCGAACGCAACGTGATGTTCCTGATCCTGACCCTGATCATGCTGGTGGCCGCCTTCAACGTCATTTCCAGCCAGATCATGCTGGTCAACGACAAGGCCAAGGGGATCGCGATCCTGCGCACGATGGGCGCCACACGGGGCATGATCCTGCGCATCTTCTTCATGACCGGGGCTAGTGTCGGGTTGACCGGCACGGCGGCGGGCAGCGCGGTGGGGATCGCCTTTGCGATGAATATCGAATCGATCCGGCAATGGATTCAATCTTTGACCGGGGCCGATTTGTTCAATGCGGAAATCTATTTCCTGTCGCGCTTGCCAGCGGTCCTCGACTGGTCGGAGGTGATTACGGTGGTGGTCATGGCGCTGGTTCTGTCGTTTC
>PTKA01000163.1 GCA_002937525.1 Alphaproteobacteria bacterium MarineAlpha10_Bin3 | reverse complement strand
TCTGGCGCGGCGCCAATAGCGCGCGCCTTATAGCGATGAGCCAATTTTGAAACCGGACAAGACAAGCGGTATCGGCGGGGCGCTGTCGCTACTGACCATCCCCGCGTTCCTGCGTATCTGGACGATCGGTGGATTGATCGGCATCGCCCGCTGGCTGGAGATGCTGGCGATCGGCATCTATATCTTCGATGTGACCCAATCGCCGTTGCAGGTCACCCTTTTCACCATGCTGCGGATGCTGCCGCTGGCGCTGTTCGGAATGTTCGCGGGCACCATTGCCGACCGGTTCAGCCACCGGCTGGTCCTGGCTCTGGGACTGGCGGGCATGACGGCGACGACGCTGGTGCTGGGCGCGCTGGCGCTCGGCGGCAACCTCGCGCTGTGGCATATTGCGGTCGGTGCGGTGCTGGCTGGCATCTTCTGGTCGACCGATTACCCGACCCGGCGCAACATGCTGGGCGTCATCGCCGGACGCGAGCGGATCGCCGCCGCCGTCGGGCTGGACGCGGCGGCGAACACCGCGACCAAGGCCATCGGCCCGGCGGCCGGCGGCGCGCTGCTGGCGCTGCTTGGCATGAAGGGCGTGTATTTCCTTGGCGCGGCCCTGTATGGGCTGTCGGCGTGCCTGCTGATCGGTGTTGCGGTCGCGGGAACCGGGCGCGCCGCCGCCTCCTTCTGGCGCGGCATCGGACAGGCTATAGCAATGGTGCGCCGCGACCGGCCGCTGATGAGCGCGCTGGCGATCACCATCATCTTCAATGTATGGGGCTTCCCTTACACCGCGATGATCGCGGTGATCGGGCGCGACGATCTGGCGCTAGGACCGACCGATGTCGGCTTGCTGATGAGCGCGGAGGGCATCGGCGGGCTGATCGCGACCTTGACCATCGCCTTTCTCGCGCGGCCCTGGATGCACCGGCGCATCTATGTCTATGGCCTGGCCTTGTGCCTGACGATGATGATCGCCTTTGCCGCCGTCGCCGACCCGATCCTGGCCGGGATCGCCGTCCTGATAGCCGGTATTGGTGCGGGTTGTTTTGCGGCGATGCAAAGCACGATCATCCTGCTTTCCGCGCCGCCAGAACAACGCGGCCAGATCCTCGGATTGCTGGTCGTGTGCATCGGCTCGGGACCGGTCGGTTTCCTCCATCTGGGATTATTGGCGCACTGGCTTGGCGCCGCCGAGGCGGTCATGGTGATCGCCGTGGAGGGTATGATCGCGCTCGCCATCGCCTGGCTGATCTGGCCCGAAACCACCAAAGAGGATCGAAGGTAAGCCCGTGCCTATTTGCGTTCGACCAGCTGATACATGACACCGTGGCCGTCGCGCGGATGAACGAAAACCTGCGATCCGGCTTCGATGAGTTCGGCGCCGTTGGCCTTCATCTGCGCCACCGCGGCGGCCAGATCGTCCACCGCCAGCGCCACCAGATGCAGCCCCTCGCCCCGGCGTTCCAAGGCGCGGCCGATGGCGCCGCCATCGCCCAGCGGTTCGGCCAGTTCGATGAATTGACCGCTGTCGCCCATCGGCAGCAGGGCGCGGCGCATGCCGAGTGCTGGAATGTCGTCCGGCCCCTTGCTCACGCGCATGCCGAGCTTGGTGGTGTAATCGTGAATGCTGGCGTCCAGATCCTTCACCCGCACCACGATATGATCGATTCGCTTATGCATTGCCGTCTCCGTGTTTGCCGCAAGGTTAGATTTTTTCCGGTATCCGGGGTTCGATTTCGGCGAACATGCCGGGATGGCCGTAGAGGTCGCGAAACGAGAGCGGGCCGTCGTAATCCGGGTAGAAACGGCGAAACGTCTGTTTCGAATGTTCGATCATCTGGTCGAGCTGGGTCAAGGAAAGCCCGACCATGGCGGCGTATTTGCGTTTGCGGGCCGGGGTCGGAAAATTGATCCGCGCCCAGTCGAAGGCCCGGATGACACCCAGTTCGTATCCGGCAAACGCATCCGTGCGGTACAGCGCCACGGTGCGTTTGATGACCCGGTTGATCGAATCCTGGTCTTCCAGCCGCCCCTGGGCCACCACTTGGCGCATCAGCCGCGTGCCGACCATTGGCGTGGCGATGGAGAAGACCGAATAATCGATTTCGGGATGGGATTCGGCGAAATCGAGCGTATCGAGAATATCGGACCGGGTTTCGCCCGGCATGCCGATCACGAACATGCCGATGATCTCCAGCCCCAGCGCATGGGCCCAGCGGGTTGCGTCATGATGCTGGGCGACGCTGGAATGGATCTTGCCGGCGCATTCCCGAAGCACCCGGTCATTGCCCGATTCGTAGGGTGCGATCAGCCGGTACATGCCGGTTTCCACCATCGCGCCCAGCGCGTCGCGGGTCAGCGGCCACAGCGGCATCCCCTGGCCGACGAACCAGGGAAATTTCAAGCCGCGGCGCTGCAAGGCCTCGGTAAATTCCAGAATATCGGCTTCGCTGCGTGCGAACAGATCGTCGAAGAAGTGGATTTCCTCGACCCCTTGCGCCAGCGCGTCCTCGATTTCCCGCATCGCGTTTTCGATCGGCTTGCGGCGGTATTTCTGGCGCGGTCCGCGCAGATGGGCGACACAGCAATACGAACATCGCAGGATACAGCTTCGCGACAGCATGATATCGCGGTATTTGGGACTGCGCGCGGGGTAGCGAATCTTGCCAACCTCCAGCGTCTTTTCATATTGCGCGACATGGGTTCGGTCCAGCAAGTGATAGGCGGGCCTTGGCAGCAGCCCGGCATCGACCTGTGGATAGCTATCGGCGCAATACAGGCCGCCATCGCCGGTCTGAAAAGCAACGCCGGGCACCGCGCGCGCATCGCCCTGTTCGGCCAGGACCGCCAACAGCGCCCCCAAGGCGAAATCGACCTCGCCGCGAATCGAATAGCCGCAAACCCCTTGCGACACCGCCAGGCCGGGATAGTTGGTTGCCGTGTTGCCGGTCAGAACGGTCACCATATCGGGGTTCTGTGTTCTGGCGAGGTCGAATACCTGCCGGCCGTCCCAGTCCTGCGCCGTTGCAAAAGAGAGAATCGCCTGGACCATGACCACCGCATCGGGCGCGAATTGCGCCATATGGCGGCCCAGTTTCTCGTACCGGTTTTCGATATGCACGCCCAGATCGAACAAAGAGACCGCAAATCCGCGCGCCAATAGGTCGGCCGCGACGCTGGTCGGCTCCACCGGCGATACCAGGCGCCGGGTCTCGAAGTCGGGCCGGCTCGGATCGGGATCGACATCGTCTTCCCGGTTCACGAGCGGTGGAATGACAATTAAAACATTATTTATCATATGTTTACTGCCGTGTTTCCTGAGCGCGACGCAACCCTGCCGAAGTTCCCATGGCAAAGCATTATAGCAAATTTATCAGTGGGTCCGGCACGAAATTTGCGTGAACGTTTGGAGAGATTATTGAGTGTTTATTAACCGAATGTCACGATCCTGGCGGGACCGTGAATATTTTCTATGAATACCAAAGCAACCCGGACGGCTATGATGGGGTGGAAAATTGGCACAGGGTCAAGGCACGAATTCACGAGTTCTGGATGACTTCATGGCAACCCAACAGATGACCGCGCAGCCGCTGGACGCGGCTGTCGTCGAACATTTTCGTGGCGGTGCGCGGCCGCACCCGGTCCGCGACAAGGTGAAATCAATCGATGAATTGGCCGCAATAGCATCGCGCGCGCGGCTTGCGGGCGAAACAATCGTGCTGTGCCACGGCGTCTTCGATTTGCTGCATATCGGCCATATCCGGCATCTGGAATCGGCCAAACGCCAGGGCTCGGTGCTGATCGTCACGGTGACCGACGACGCCAACGTCAACAAGGGACCGGACCGCCCGGTGTTCGAACAGGGATTGCGGGCCGAAATGATTGCCGCACTGGGCTTCGTTGACTGGGTGGGGATCAATGACGCCGCCGCGGCGATTGACCTGTTGGCGCGGATCCAGCCGGATTTCTACGTCAAGGGACCCGACTACAAGGACGCCGCGCGCGACGTTACCGGCAATATCGAGCGCGTGCGCCGCGCCGTCGAGGCGCATGGCGGGCAGATGGTCTTCACCGACGATATCGCCTTTTCCTCGTCGCATCTGATCAACCGGCATTTGAGCCTGCACGAACCCGAATTGCGCGACTACCTGGCTGGCTGGCTTGCGCGCAGGCGGCGGATTGGCCCGGCTCACCGAATTGATCGATTCGGTCGAGGACATGAAGGTGCTGTTCGTCGGCGACGCGATCATCGACGAATACCAGTATGTCTCGCCGATTGGAAAATCCGCCAAGGAAAACATGATCGCAACGCTGGCGGAGGACCGCGAAATCTTCGCCGGCGGTGTCTTCGCGGCCGCGAACCATGTCGCCACCTTCTGCCGGCATGTCGATATCGTCACTTCGCTTGGCGACGCCGACGCCTATGAAGACATCATCCGCAACAGCCTGCGCGCCAATATCGGTCTGCATGTCGTGCGGCGGCCGGGCACGCCAACGACCCGCAAGACCCGCTTTGTCGATACTGGATACGGGATGCGCAAACTTTTCGAACTCTACACCATGGACGACCGGCCGCGCGAGGACGACCGCTTGCCGGCGAGCAGTTTCGGCGGCGGCTCGTCCGACCGCTGCTCTTCCTCCTTCGACGCCTTCTTAAGGTATGCGCGAATCTCTGGCGGCGACCCGCCGTCGACGTAGACGAGATCAAACGGGTGCCGCGTGTGCGCGTAGATACTCTCGAGTGACTGCTGTGTCGCGCTGTAGCGTTCTCGCGGAACGACGACAATCGTCACAGCCATGCGCGCATCATAGTGTCGTGCGCGTCGCCCAGACAAACCTGCAACTCTATGAGCAGGTGACAGGGTTTCCTGAAGAGGACCGCCTCCGCATCCGGGACGCCTACGAGCTAGTAGCCGAGCTGTTTGCCGGACAATACCGCGG
>PTKA01000162.1 GCA_002937525.1 Alphaproteobacteria bacterium MarineAlpha10_Bin3 | reverse complement strand
ACAGAAGCGGTCAATTGATATGGTACATAAACCGGTCAATTCGATTTGTTCTCGACAGTAATGGCGTTAATCATTGGCCGGATATGCCGGCTTTATTTACCATTGAGTCGGCGTCAAACGGCGTGTTGCGCGCGCAAACGAAATATTGTTGCGAATTTCAATTTTCTGCCATATGAAGGGCGATTGGCGCAAAATAGCGCGATTTCAGGCATATTCATGGGCGGCGGCATGTAAGCCGCAGCCGCGAGGAGTACAAAAATGGGTCTTGTATTCGCCGTTCTGGCGATGACCATAATCGTTGCCGTGTCGAATGTTGCGGTGCAATATCCGCTGAACGATTGGGTCACCTGGGGAACCTTGACCTATCCGGTGGCATTCCTGGTGACCGATCTGACCAACCGGGCCTATGGACCGGCGCGCACCCGGAAAGTGGTCTATGCCGGGTTTGTGTGCGCGGTGATACTCTCGATCTGGCTGGCGACGCCGCGCATCGCGCTCGCTTCGGGGACCGCTTTCCTGGTCGCCCAGCTTTGCGACATCTATGTCTTCGACCGGTTGCGCCGGCGCACCTGGTGGCAGGCGCCGCTCGGTTCATCGGCCATCGCCGCCACGCTGGATACGGCGCTGTTCTTTTCGCTGGCTTTTTACGGCACGATGGTGCCCTGGGTGACCCTGGGATTGGGCGATGTCGTGGCCAAGTTCGCGATGGCGGCGATCATGCTGATCCCGTTCGGCATTCTGCGGTCCCGGATTCGCGCGATTCCCGCCGAGTAGCGATGCGGCTAAGCGATTTCGATTTCGAACTGCCGGCCGGGTCGATTGCGCAACATCCCGTAACCCCGCGCGAGGCCGCGCGCCTGCTGGTCGTTGGCAAGGGCGTCGCCGACCGCGCGGTGCGCGATCTGCCGCGATTGCTGGCACCGGGCGACTTGCTGGTCGTCAACGACACCAGGGTGCTGCCGGTGCGGCTTGCCGGGCGGCGCGGCGACGTCGCACTATCGGTGACCCTGCATGACGATCGCGGCGACGGCCAATGGGCGGCTTTCGTCAAGCCGGGCCGCCGGGTCCGGGTCGGCCATTGCATCGTCTTTGCCGATGATTTCACCGCCGAAGTGGTCGAAAAGCGCCCGCAAGGCGATGCGATGCTGCGCTTCAATGTTGCCGGCCCGGCGTTCGGCGATTTGTTGCGCCGCCACGGCGCGATGCCGCTGCCGCCCTATATTCGCCGCCAGGCATTCGATGCCCGTGACCAAGACGATTATCAGACCATGTTCGCCGCCAGGGATGGCGCGGTTGCCGCACCCACGGCGGGGCTGCATTTCACGCCCGGCCTGCTGCGCGCGCTGGAGGCGCGCGGGATCGGCCATACCCGCGTCACCTTGCATGTCGGGGCGGGTACCTTCTTGCCGGTCAAGGCCGTGGAATTATCCGATCACCGGATGCACGCCGAATTCGCCATACTCAATGCCGCCGCCGCCGCCGCGATCAACCGGGCGCGCGATGCCGGAGGGCGCATCGTCGCCGTCGGCACGACCTGCGTCCGGCTGCTGGAAAGTGCGGTGGACGATGCCGGTGCGATGCGCGCATTTCACGGCGAAACCGATTTGTTCATTACGCCCGGCCGGCGCTTTCGCGCGGTCGATCTGATGATGACCAATTTCCATTTGCCCAAATCGACCTTGTTCGTGCTGGTCAGCGCGTTTGCCGGCGTGGCGCGGATGCAGGCCGCCTATGCCCACGCCATCGCATCGGGCTACCGGTTCTATTCCTATGGCGACGCCTGCCTGCTGTCGCCGCAAGCAGCGTTGTCGTGAGCGCGTTCCGCTTCGAGTTGCTGGCGCAAGACGGCCCGGCGCGCCGGGGCCGCGTCCATACCGCCCACGGAATCATCGAAACGCCGGCCTTCATGCCGGTCGGCACGGCGGCGACGGTCAAGGCGATGACGGTCGAGGCGGTGCGGGCGACCGGGGCGCAGATCGTGCTGGGCAATACCTATCATTTGATGCTGCGGCCGGGTGCGGACCGGATTGAGCGGCTGGGCGGATTGCACGATTTCATGAACTGGTCCGGCCCGATCCTGACCGACAGCGGCGGCTTCCAGGTCATGTCGCTGGCCAAGCTGCGCCGGATCGACGAAGCCGGGGTGACGTTCCGCTCCCACATCGACGGGTCGCGCCACGAACTGACCCCGGAACGCGCGGTCGAACTACAGCGCCAGTTCGGCAGCGATATCGCCATGGTGCTGGATGAATGTACGCCGCACCCCGCATCGCACGATGTGGCGGCGAAATCGATGGCATTGTCGATGCGCTGGGCCGCGCGCGCCAAGCGGGCGTTTGCGGCCCGGCCCGGCCATGCCTTGTTCGGTATCGTGCAGGGCGGCGTATATGCCGATCTGCGCGCTGAATCGGCCGCCGCCCTGACCGATACCGGCTTCGAGGGATACGCCATTGGCGGGCTTGCCGTCGGCGAGGGCCAGGCGGCGATGTTCGAGACGCTGGAGGCGACCACGCCGCATTTGCCGGCGGACCGGCCGCGCTATCTGATGGGGGTCGGGCTGGCCGGCGATATCGTCGGCGCGGTGCAACGCGGCGTCGATATGTTCGATTGCGTCCTGCCGACCCGGTCGGGCCGCACCGGCCGGGCCTATATTCCCGGCGGGTCGATCAATATCCGCAACGCCCGCCACGCCGACGACCCGCGCCCGATTCAGGCCGGTTGCGGCTGCCCGGCCTGCACCGGGCACAGCCGCGCTTATCTGCATCATCTGCACCGCAGCGGCGAGATGCTCGGCGGGATGCTGTTGACCTGGCATAATCTGCACTATTATCAGCAGCTCATGGCGGGGCTTCGCCAGGCGATTGCGCAAAACGGTCTGGACGCCTTCGCCGCGCGGTTCCGCGAACAACAGGCAGCCGGCGATATCGAACCGAGAAAGAGCAGCCGTGGATAAAGACAGGCTCACCCAACTTGGCGGTAAAACGGTCTGGCCTGAATCGCCCGACGAAGCAGTGCTGGAAAAAGTCGCCAACCCGCAGGCCGGAATCCGCTATGTGGTGCGCTTTACCTGTCCGGAATTCACCGCGCTGTGTCCGGTGACCGGGCAGCCGGATTTCGCCCATCTGGTGATCGACTACTGGCCCGGCGACACTCTGGTCGAAAGCAAGTCGCTGAAACTTTATCTGGCTTCGTTCCGCAATCACGGCGCGTTTCACGAGGATTGCACGATCGCCATCGCGCGCCGGATAGTGGCCGCAATAGAACCCCACTGGCTGCGCATCGGCGGCTACTGGTATCCGCGCGGCGGCATGCCGATCGACGTGTTCTATCAGACCGGTCCCGTGCCCGACGATCTGTGGATTCCAGACCAAGGGTTGGCCCCTTATCGTGGACGCGGATAGCGACATTACCGGCGCGCGCGGTGAAATCCGCGCCCAGGCGCTTGATGCCGGGTTCGACGCGGTCGGTTTTGCGCCGGCATCCGCAGCACCCATTGCGGGCGAGCGGCTGAAAGCGTTCCTTGCCGCCGGGATGCAGGGCGATATGGGCTGGCTTCAAGCCAAGGTCGCGCGCCGTGTGAGCCCCGACGCGCTGTGGCCGGATGCGCGCGCGGTCGTCGTGCTGGGGATGAATTACGGCCCGGCCGGCGCGCCGCTCGATATTCTCGACAGGCCCGACCGGGGCGCGATCTCGGTCTACGCCCAGGGCCGCGACTATCACGATGTCCTCAAGAAGCGCCTGAAGCGGGTCGCGCGCTGGATGCATGAACGGTTCCGGGCCGAGGTAAAGGTCTTCGTCGATACCGCACCGGTGATGGAAAAACCGCTGGCGATGCGCGCCGGCATCGGCTGGCAGGGCAAGCACACCAATCTGGTGTCGCGCGCGCACGGATCGTGGCTGTTCCTTGGCGAAATCTACACCACGCTCGATCTGCAACCCGATGCGCGCGAAGAAGATTATTGCGGGCGCTGCACCGCCTGTCTCGATATCTGCCCGACGAATGCGTTTACCGGCCCCTATAAGCTGGATGCGCGGCGCTGCATTTCCTATCTGACCATCGAACATAAGGGCCATATCGCGGCTGAATTCCGCGCCGCCATGGGCAACCGCATCTATGGCTGCGACGATTGCCTGGCGGTCTGTCCGTGGAACAAGTTCGCCCATCCGGCCAGCGAACCGGCGCTGATGCCGCGCAAAGAGTATGCCGCGCCGCGGTTGGCCGAACTGGCACGGCTGGACGATGCGGCGTTTCGCGCGTTCTTCCCCGTGTCGACCCACAACCGCCCGCTCATCCCGAGGTGGATCATCGCGATGGGCCGGCCTGGACCATCGAACTGGAGCTTCAAGTACTTCGAACGCCGCGCCGTGCCGACGCAGCGCCGAGACTCCAGATCGTGGCACCGTTCGACCGGGATCGGCCACCGCAGGTCTTCACGACGGAGGGTCACGCTACGCAGCCGCCGACCCGGTAGGTAGCGGTCGATGCCTCTGCGGATGGTTTCGACTTCGGGAAGTTCAGGCACGGGGATCGGATGCTGGCGAAGCCGCCCACATCTTGCAAGGCCTGGCTCGGGTTCTCAGTTCGTGTCCAGCACCGCCCGGTTACGATGGCCGCGTCCATGCTGGAACTCGTCGACGTCCACAAACACCTCGGGGGCAAGCTCGTGTTGCACCCGCTCGACCTCGAAGTCCCGGCTGGAAAGACGCTCGTCGTGCTCGGTCCCAGTGGCTGCGGCAAGTCGACGATGATCCGGTTGATGAATGGACTGCTGCGACCGGACTCGGGCGCGGTGTATTTCGATGGCGAGATGCTCCTCGTCGACAACGTGGCGCCTGCTCGACGACGGATGGGTTACGTGATCCAGGGTGGCGGCCTGTTCCCACACCTGACCGCGCGGCAGAACATGACGTTGGTCGCGCGGCACCTCGGCCACGACGCGAGTGCCATGGCG
>PTKA01000161.1 GCA_002937525.1 Alphaproteobacteria bacterium MarineAlpha10_Bin3 | reverse complement strand
GGCGGTTGGAAAAACCGGATGGCGCGGCACGCCGCGTTCGCCCGGCGGCAAGGTCCGGTCCATCCTATGTTCGTTCTTGCCCGGCACCTCATGCACCAGCTGGTGCAAAGTGCCGCCGAACGCGACGTTTACTTCCTGGATGCCCAGGCAAACCGCAAACAACGGCAGCCCGGCTTCGACCGCCTGGCGGATCAGCGGTTGCACGGTCGCGTCGCGCTTCGGGTCGTGCAGCGTGCCCGGACGGCTCGGTTTGCCGCCATAGCGTTCCGGTTCGACGTTCGGTGCGCCGCCGGTCAAAAACAGCCCGTCCAGCCGGTCGATCAAGGTGCCAAAATCGTGTTTGTCGCCACAAGCCGGCACCATCACCGCCATGCAGCCCGACACATCGAACACCGCATCGATATAGCTGGCGCCGACACGGTGCGCCGCACGCCCCTCATCGAGGGCGTAACTGGCGGGAATACCGACAAGGGGCAGGGGATTGCTCATACAGGAAAGGCCTTATCACGCGCCGCCTATAGCGGCAAGTTTGGCAGGCGCGTTGCACCCCTCGAAGGGAAAGCCCTCGGCGCTAAATGCTCTTTAAACGAGAAAAAAACAGCCATTGCCGCCAAACAACAATTCGTTTTAATCCGTAGCATTCCTATACATTTCTATACATTGCGCGCCGCCCCACCAGGCAACCGCACCGCGATCACTCATATTAGGACTATAAGCCTTATAGTGGAAATTTGCAAGCAGTATTTTGCTGATTTTTCTTGCAACCGAACGCTTGCTGTTACGGGACTGGCGCGACGGCGATCCTGCAGGTCAGCGGTAACGCTGGCCGCGGTCGCTTTGCGCGCCTTCGTACAGGATGCGTTTCTTGAGCGCCATATCCTGGCGGCACCGCGCGAAATCCGCTTCGAGCAGTTTGCCTTCGGGCGGCAACGCGACGGTGAAATTTTCGTGGCGGTCCGTACCACTGACCAATGCCACCAGGGGCCGGTCGCCGGTTTTCTGCTGCATCGACGGGGCCATATAGCGGATCGCCACGCCGATGCGCCGGTCGCCGGTGCGGTTCGGGCCAGAGGCGTGGATCAGATGGCCGTGATGCAGCGACGCCTGGCCGGTTTCCAGAACCACGTCCCTTGCATCGGCTTCATCGACTTTGACGGTCACTTCCTGGCCGCGCGACAGCAAATTATCGTCGGCGAAACTATCGCTGTGCGGGACCAGCGATTGGCGCTGGCTGCCGGGCATGAAGCGCATACAGCCGCTATCCACGTTGGACGGCGACAAGGCGACCCAGGCGGTGACTTCGGCCGCATCGTCCAGGCCCCAATAGGTCAGGTCCTGATGCCAGGTCACATAGCTCGGCGTGTTGGCTTCCTTGATGAATAATCCGGCACTCCACACGATCAGATCGGGCCCCAAAATCTGCGACGCCGCGTCGATCAGGCGGGGATGGCGGATCAATTCGTCGAAAGAAGGCAGCAGCCGGTCGGGATAGCTGCGCAGCATCGCCAGTTCGTCCGGCCGGTGGCGAAGTTCCGCTTCGCCGGATTCCAGGTCGGCGCGGATTTCGTTGGCCTCGTCCTGGCCGACCACGTCATAAGGAAAGACGAAGCCGTCCCGCTTGTAGGCATCGGCAAGCGGTTCGCATCCAGTGTTTTCCATGATGGCGCAACCTTAACCATCCACAGGGCGGACAACAATATTCGATATTTCTCTTTACCTCCGTAACCACACTACATATATGTAGTTTAATCTCAACCAAAACGGATGTGCGCGATGAGCGATGTTGCGGTGTTGTCCTTGGACCAGCAGGATTTTGTCGAGGGTGAGTTGTTCTATGTCGTCGATGACGGCAAGCCGTCGATTCGCCATATCGACTGGCCGGAACAGGCCCACAACGACCGCATACCGCAGTACCGTTCGCATCTGATCCCGATCCATAACGGGCGCACAGTGGCCGAGCCGTTCGCGTTGCAGAAACACGGGTTCGTCTTTGTGCGCCATGTCACGGCAATGAAGGATTTCTTCGACGAAGCCGAAGTCACCAGCGTCTATTACCGCGAAACCGAACAGCTGATCCTGGCCCAGACCGGCGCCGCCCGGGTGGTGGTGTTCGATCACACGATCCGCACGACCGATCCCCGCCACCATGCCGACCGCTGGATCCGCAACACGGTCAAGTCGGTGCATAACGACTATACCGAACGCTCCGCGCCCAAACGGGTCCGCGATATCTTGCCGCCGGACGAAGCCGAAGCGGCCCTGCAACGGCGTTTCGCCATCATCCAGGTGTGGCGGTCGGTGGCGCCAATGGTCGAATGCGAACCGCTGGCGTTGTGCGACGGGCGCACCATTCCGCCGACCGGCTTCATCCGCAACGAACGGCGCTACCGCGACCGCACCGCCGAAACCTATCACATCGCCTATAATGCGGCGCACCGCTGGTATTATTTCCCCCTTATGACGCGCGACGAAGCGCTGGTGTTCAAGGTCTTCGACAGCGACGCATCGGCCGGCGTGCGCTTCACCGCCCACACCTCGTTCGACGATCCGACCAGCCCGCCGGACGCGAAACCGCGCGAAAGCATCGAAATGCGCGCCTTGGTATTCTACTGATTCACGTCACGCGCGGATCGGCATCCGCGTGCCGGTCCGGTCTTTTTTTATCATGAAAACGGTGCGTTATCCGCGCCTCAGTTGACGTTTTCGGGTTCGGGTTCCTTGTAGACGAATAACGAATCAGCGAGCGGCACGCCGTAGCGCGGGTTGATCAACGTGGTGTCAGTCAGATCGCCCTGGGCGTCGACGATGCGCCATTTGCGCAGTTGCAGCGGATTATCGGTGAAGATCAGCATGACGCGCCCGGCGTCCGGCTGGTCGGTCTGTTCCAACTCGACCCGCAGCACATTGTCGCCGCGCAGCAGCTTGGTGACGCGCAGCTTGTCGCCGAAGCGGATATTTTTCCGGACGATGAAATAAGCCGGGGTTTTTTCCAGCGGCAGATAGGTCGCCTGCTCAAGATCGGTGTCGATATAGATGAACCATTTGCCGCGCACGACGATCAGATAGGGGTCCGGCGGATCGTATTCGAAGCGCAGCCGTCCCGGACGCTGCAAATACATCGTGCCTTCGGAATAGCTGCCATCGGGGTTCGCCTGCACGAAGCGTGACTGGATCGTGTCGAGCGTGTTCATATAGGTTTCGACGCGCGCCAGATCGGCCCGCTCGGCCTTGTTGAAGGCGATATTCTGCGCCGATGCGGCGGCGCCCGCCGCCAGCCCGAACAGCACCAGAAGGGCGGCGCCGCTAAGGCGTGTCGCCGCCATGATCCTAAGGCGCGTCGCCGCCATGATCGTGGACCAGCACCTCGCGCTTGCCGACATGGTTGGCGGCGCCGATGACGCCCTGCTTTTCCATCTTGTCGATGATGTTGGCGGCGCGGTTATAGCCGATGCGGAACTGGCGCTGGATAAAGCTGGTCGAAGCCTTGCCTTCGCGGGCGACGAAGGCAACCGCGCGGTCGTAGAGTTCATCTCCGGTGTTTTTCGTCTCGCCATGCCGCTCACCGCCAAATCCGTCGAAATCGTCTTGCGTAATGGCATCTATATAGTCCGGCGCGCCCTGGGATTTAAGGAAGCGCACCACGGCTTCAACCTCGGCGTCATGCACGAAGGGGCCGTGAATGCGCGATATCCGCCCACCGCCCGCCATATACAGCATATCGCCCTGGCCAAGAAGCTGTTCGGCGCCCTGCTCGCCCAGGATCGTGCGGCTGTCGATCTTGGAGGTGACCTGGAAGCTGATCCGGGTCGAGAAATTGGCCTTGATGGTGCCGGTGATGACATCGACCGAAGGCCGCTGCGTCGCCATGATAAGGTGAATCCCGGCGGCGCGCGCCATCTGCGCCAGCCGCTGAATGGTGGCTTCGATATCCTTGCCCGCGACCAGCATCAGATCGGCCAGCTCATCGACCACGACAACGATCATCGGCAAGGAAGAAAGGTCGAGCGGCTGTTCCTCGATGACCGGCTTGCCGGTCTCGGCATCGAAGCCGGTCTGCACCTTGCGGGTCAGGATTTCGCCCTTGGCGCGGGCCGCTTCGACCCGCTTGTTATAGCCTTCGATGTTGCGCACGCCCAGCTTGGACATCGCGCGGTAGCGTGATTCCATCTCGTGGACGGTCCATTTCAGCGCCACGACGGCGCGCTTGGGGTCGGTGACCACGGGGGCGATCAGATGCGGAATATCGTCATAGATCGACAGTTCCAGCATCTTCGGGTCGATCATGATGAGTTTGCATTCATCGGGCGTCAGCCGGTACAGCAGCGAGAGAATCATCGCGTTCAGCGCCACCGATTTGCCCGATCCGGTGGTGCCGGCGATCAGCAAATGCGGCATCCGCGCCAGATCGAGGATCAGCGGCACGCCGCCGATATCCTTGCCGGCGACCAGCGGCAGCTTGGCGCGCGAATCCTCGAACGCCCTGGAGGCCAGAAGCTCGCGCAGATAGACTGTTTCGCGCCGGGCATTGGGCAATTCGATGCCGATGACGCTGCGGCCGGGCACGGTGGCGATCCGCACCGAAATCGCGCTCATCGAGCGGGCGATGTCGTCGGCGAGACCAATCACCCGGCTGGTTTTGGTGCCCGGCGCCGGTTCCAGCTCGTATAACGTCACGACCGGGCCGGGCCGGACTTTCTCGATCTCGCCGCGGATGCCGAAATCCTCCAGCACGCCTTCCAGAAGGCGGGCGTTCTGTTGCAGCGCTTCCTTGCTTGTTATCGGGTTCGGTATCCCGGATAAAGCTGGATCGTCTAGCAGATCAAGCGGCGGCAACTGGGTTTCTCCGGCCGGCGTGTCGAGGCCGAGGCTGCGCTGGCGCTGCGCCGTGGCGCGTTTGCCAGGGGACGCTTTGCGCGGTTTCGCTTCGACCAGATCGGCTTTGAGTGGGCGCGGCGATCCGGCCAGCCCGAA
>PTKA01000160.1 GCA_002937525.1 Alphaproteobacteria bacterium MarineAlpha10_Bin3 | reverse complement strand
CCTTGATCTGCCGCACCACGCTCTTGCCAGCGGCCGATTCCCGTACCGCGCGCTGAAAATCGATAACCGCGATACGCGGCGCAGGCAGATTGCGGACCGGTTCTTGTTGGGCGGCCAAAGGGGCCGCAAAGCTCAAATACACGACCGCCGCGACGAGAGCCGCGCGCGCGCGGCGACGATCGAAATTCAGCCCGCGCCGCGCCGCAAAAGCGTGCAAAATGGCGGCAAAAACGCTCAAAACCGGGTACCGAAATTAAACCGGACATTCTCCGTTTTGTCGAATTCTTCCTTGATAAGAGGTACCGAGAAATCGATCCGAATGGGACCGAAGGGCGACTTCCACGCCACGCCAATTCCGGCTGCAAGCCGTACGCTCCCGGTGTCGGCAATATCCGGATCTTGGAAATCGAGACCCGTTAAAGTCCCTAAATCGGTAAAAACCGTGCCGCTGACGCCGAATTGTTTGGGCAGACCCAGCGGGAATTTCAGTTCCACAGAACCCGTGGCCAGTTGCTTGCCGCCGAGCGTACCATCGGTTCTGGTGTCGCGCGGTCCGACACCGCCGCTGGCAAAGCCGCGTAGATTTTCGCCGCCAAGGAAGAAACGGTCGTTAATACGAACGTCATCGTCGCCAAAACCAAAAATATACCCGAAATCGCCGCTAATAATCAGGACCCAGCCGGGCAGGACCGAATAGTAATAGTCTGCGGACAGGGTGGTTTTCAGGTACCCGATATCGCCCCCGATCCCGGCGAAATCATTGGCGATGCGCAGGATATACCCGTCGGTCGGGGAAATCCGCGAATTGAGCTTATCGTAGCTCAATTTATGGCCGACAAGCGAGACGAAGTCGACGCCCAATTCCTGCCGGATAAACCGCGAAGCGGTGCTAAAGACGTCGGTCACTTCGTCGCGGCGCAGATTATACCTGACCTGATGCGACAGGCTCTCGGTAATCTCGTACCCCAGACGAATGCCGGCGCCGGTCGAAAGTAACTCGAACTCGCTTATATTGTTGCTGATGACGTGAAACGCGTCGATCCCAAAGGACAGTTTCTTGTCGAGGAAATAGGGTTCGGTAAATCCAATGTCCAAATTTTGCTGTTTGGTCGCGATGGTGATGGATGCGCGGATATCCTGCCCGCGACCAAGCAGGTTCCGTTCCCGGATCCGCAAATCGGCAAGGGGACCGTTTTGCGAGGAAAATCCGGCGCCGACGCTCATCTCACCGGTCGATTGCTCGGTCACGTCGACCTTGATGATCGTTCGGTCCGCCTCTGCGCCCGGAACGTTGTTGACCGAGACACGCGCAAAATAACCGAGATTTTGAATTCGCGTGCGCGAACGCCGCAGCTTGGTGGAGTTGAACGCATCGCCTTCGACGACGCTAAACTCGCGCCGGATAACCTTGTCGAGCGTCCTCACATTGCCTGAAATATCGATCTGCGAGATGTAAAACCGCGCCCCTTCATGGATTTCAAAGACGATATCGATGGTGCGTTTTTTGTTGTCGCGTCTGACATTGGGACGCACATCGACGAAGGCGAAACCGGCCTCGCCCACCGCATTGCTCAATGAAACGACGGTCCTGTCGACCGCTTCCGAATCGTACCAGTCGCCGGTTTCGATTTCGATGAACTGCAAAACCGAATCCGGCTTGATATCCGCGATTTTCGAACTGACCGTGAGCTTATCGAAGGTGTAGCGCAGCCCTTCATCGATCGTGAAAGTGATAAAGAAATCCTTCCGGTCCGGCGATAATTCGGCGACCGCCGATACCATCCGGAAATCCGCATAGCCGGTTTTCAGGTAATGCCGGCGCAGCAATTCCCGATCGAAGGTCAGGCGGTCGGGATCGTAGGTGTCGTCGGAAGTCAAAAAGCGATACCAGCGCGTCTCCGTCGTCTGAATGACGTCGCGCAGCGCCCCGTCCGAAAAAGCCCGATTGCCGATAAAGCTGATCCGCCGGATGCCGGTAAGCGGCCCTTCGTCAATTTCGAATATCAAATCGACGCGGTTCTGCGGCAGTTGCACGACCTTGGGCTCCACGGTCGCGGCAAACCGGCCGGTCCGGCGATAGAGGTCGAGGATGCGTTTGACATCGTTCTGTACCCGGGTCCGGGTGTAGATGATGCGCGGCCGCAATTGTACTTCGCTTCGCAGGATTTCTGTTTCAAGCCGGTCATCGCCTTCGAACGCGATGCGGTTGATGATCGGATTTTCGACAACGCTGACAATCAGGACCGCGCCTTCCCGGCGCAAGGTCACATCGGCGAACAGACCGGTCGCGAACAACCCCTTCAGGGATTGATTGATCCGTTCCGGATCCAGTGCATCGCCTTCCTTGATGACCATATAGGAACGCACGGTTTCCGGTTCGATGCGCTGCGTGCCCTCGATAACGATCTCTTCGACCACAGGGAAGCCGGACCGCACCGGACCCAGGCGACGAAGCTGCGGCGGCATGGCGCCGCCGCGCGGCGCGGGCGCGATGATCGTCGGGCCGGTTTGCGAATATGCCGGGATTTCAAACCCAAAGGCGCTCATGACAAGCATGCCCAACACGGCAATCCGATACTTAATGCTCAACAAAGGCCCCCCGGCGCGCACCCGTCAGGGCGCTCAATGACTCATGTATTCCAAATAGGTAGGTTCACTATATCGTTAATGACGACAAATAGCATAAGTGAAACGACTAATACGAGCCCAATTCTGAAACCAAACTCCTGGGTTTTCTCGCCCAATGGCCGGCCTCGTATTGCTTCGAGCCCGTAATACATCAGGTGGCCGCCATCCAGAAGCGGTATCGGGAACAGATTGATCAGCCCCAGGCTGATCGATAGGTGCGCCATCAAAAGGAAAACCGGGGCGATGCCGATTTTCCAGATCTCGCCCGACATCTGGGCAATTTTTATCGGCCCGCCAAGACCGTCGGCCGAGCGGGTCCGCACGATCATCTCGCCCAGAAACCGCAGCGTGCCGACCGACATGTTCCAGGTTTCCCGGAATGCCTGCCAGGTCGCATCGAGCGGGCCGAGCTGACGGACCACGCGCCGGCTGCCGCGCACGCCCAGCAACCCGATCTTGATCATTCGGCCGCTGCCGTCGTCGATTTCGGTCGTCCTGGGGGTTGCGAAAAGCAGCACTTGCGCGCCGTCGCGCAGGACCGTGATTTCCATGGCGCGTTCCGGGTTCATCGCGACAATCTGCCGGACGTCCTCGAACCGCTCGATTTCGCGGCCATCGATCCCCACGATCAGGTCGCCCGGCCGCATGCCGGCTTCCGCCGCCGCACTGCCTTCCACGACGGCGCTGATTGCAGCCGGCGTATAGGGCTGGCCATGAATGGCGAACACCCCGGCGAAAACGACTATTGCGAAAAGAAAATTCACAGCCGGACCGGCGACGACAATGGCGGCGCGCTGGCCAAGCGGTTTATGGCGAAACGAAACCGCGCGTTCGCGCGGCGTCAGCGTCCGCGGGGCACCATTTTCATCGACGAATTCGCCTTCGCCGAACATCTTGACGTAACCGCCCAGTGGAATGGCGCCGATCTTCCAGCGGGTTTCCTTGGCGTCGGTCCAGCCGAACAGTTCCGGGCCAAAGCCAATCGAAAACACCTCGATCCGCACATCACAGCGCCGGGCGACCACGTAATGTCCCAGTTCATGGACGAATACAAGAACCGTCAAAACGACGAGAAAGGGAATCAGATATTCCCAAATAATACTGAAATATTCCATTTACGCGCCCGTGCCGGCGAACGATCGCGCCGGCCATCCTTCCAGGACGGATTGCGCGATGCGCCGCGCCGACAGGTCGCAATCGCGCACATCGTCGAGGGACGCAAAGTGGCGATGGTCGAATTGAGACAAAACGTCCTCCACAATATCCGCGATATCCAGGAACCCAATCCGCCCGGACAGAAATCCGGCAACGGCGATTTCATTAGCGGCGCTCAGGACAGTTGGGGCGCTTTTGCCATTCTTCAAGGCCTCGCGCGCCAGCCGCAGCGCTGGAAACCGAACCGGGTCCGGCGCCTCGAAGGTCAAATTACCCAGCGCCGCCAGATCGAGCTTCACCTGCGGCACCGCCATCCGACCCGGCCAGGCCAGCGCAAAGGCGATCGGCGTGCGCATATCGGGCGTCCCGAGCTGCGCCAGAACCGAACCGTCGCGGTACACGACCAGGCTGTGGACGACGGATTGACGATGCACCAGCACCTCGATCCGGGGCTCCGGCATATCGAACAGGTAATGCGCCTCGATGATTTCCAGCCCCTTGTTCATCATCGTCGCGGAATCGACGGAAATCTTGGCGCCCATATCCCAATTGGGATGCTTGACCGCTTGCGCCGGGGTCACGTTGCGCATCTCTTTCAGGCTGAGCGATGCGAACGGCCCCCCCGACGCGGTCAGGATCAGCCGGTCGACCGCTTCGCGCCGCTCGAAGTCGAAGACCTGAAAAATCGCGTTATGTTCGGAATCGACCGGCAGCAACACCGCCTTGTGGCGGCGAATTTCGGCCACCATCAAATCGCCGGCGCACACCAGACACTCCTTGTTGGCGAGACCGATACGCGCGCCGCGCTGAATTGCGGCCAGGGTCGGAAACAGCCCCGCCGACCCGACAATCGCCGCCATGACGAATTCGGCCGGGCGCCTCGCCGCCTCGACAACCGCGTCGGCGCCGGCCGCGACTTCGATTTTGCGCCCCGAAAGACCCGACTTCAAGGCGTTGAAGTGCGCCGCGTCGCCAATCGCGACAAATTTCGGCCGCAAGCGCCTGGCCTGTTCGATCAAAAGATCGACATTCCGGTTCGCGGTCAGGGCTTCGATGGTAAATTGCTCGCGATTGCGGACGATCAGGTCGATCGTGCTGCAACCAACCGATCCGGTCGACCCAAGGATGGTCACCGATTGCGGCGCCGTTTCGCGTTTGCTCATACCCATTTCAGCGGACTCCCGCTTAGACCCCATGTCACAACAGCGGCCACCGG
>PTKA01000016.1 GCA_002937525.1 Alphaproteobacteria bacterium MarineAlpha10_Bin3 | reverse complement strand
AACGGGCTGTCACGTCACCGTCCGATTTCCGGGGAGTACCTCAAAGTGCCGTCAATTCTGTGTGATATATTGATGTTGAGAGGTTGTAATTCAGTATCCGGCGTGCTTAAAGTAGCTTGGATGTATAGATGTATAAAAGACTTTACCATCCAGGCCATGTGAAGATGAAACAGGAATAATCAATTCCGCCCAAGGGAATAAGAAAATGCGCACCAAGATTTTAGGTTTGTTGGCAATCGCGTTATTGGTTTCCGCCTGCGCGACAGATACGGAAGAGTCAGGCTCCGCGTCGAGCGAGGGTACCTCCATGCAAGCCGCGTCAAGCGGTAGCGGCGGATCTACCGCCGCGACAGAAACAATGAAACCGAAAGGGTTGGCGCCGGATTCACAAGAATATCTGGTCGTCAATGTCGGCGATCGGGTTTTCTTCGCCTTAGACAAATCGGAGATTTCAAGCGAATCCGCGGATACGTTGAAGCGGCAAGCCGCCTGGATGCAGGATAATGCCAATGTTACGGTCGTTGTTGAAGGTCATGCCGATGAACGTGGTACGCGTGAATACAATCTGGCGCTGGGTGAACGGCGCGCCAACGCGGTCCGCGAACATCTGATAAGCTTGGACGTTTCGGCCGACAGAATTGCAACCATAAGCTACGGCAAGGAACGGCCTGCGGTGCTTGGTTCGAACGCGGCAGCTTGGGCGCAAAACCGCCGTGGCGTGACGCTCAAGAAAGGCGCGGCAGGCAGCTAGTTCGCGCGATTGGCATCTGTACCTGTCGATATAGATAGTACAACGCCTTATTTTCGACGAATTGGCGCAGTAGAAAGGGCGCCATGCATGTGGCTATATTCGTGAACCGGCAATACGCGGCTTGGCTTGCCCGGAAGGGGATTTTGAATATTCGAGCAATCCGTCGCACCACGAGCATGGCGGCCGTGGTTCTGCTCGGGCTGGTTATTCTGGTTCCATTTTTTGCCGACGCCGTTGCGCAGGAAAATCTTTCCGATCAGATGAATCGGATTCGCCGGGATATGGACGATATCCAGAGCTATCTGTATCGATCGAACAATGTGCCGCCGTCGAGGGGTGTCACGACCCGCGCTGGTCCGAACCCGGAATCCATGGCCCTCTTGCAACGCCGAGTGCTGGAAATGCAATCGCAGATTCGTGAACTGACCGGGCAATTGGAGCAGTCCAGTCACGCCGTGCAGCTCATGGGAAACCGGCTGGACAAGCTGGTCCGCGATGTCGATTTGCGTCTCCAGTCACTCGAGAGCAGCCGGAGCCCCACGGCGGCAGCGCCTCCAGCCACTGTACCGGGCCGGGCCGGTATGCCGCCCGAAACCGTCGTGAGCCGCGATAGTACGGGAACAACGATCATCGCTTCGCGAACCTTCGCCGGAACGCCGCTCCCGCCGGGTTCCAAAATGCTCGGAACCGTGAATCAACGGGACATCGACGCCGTTCGAGCGGGCCAAACGCCGCCGCCTGGCGCAGCAATGCCGTCTTCGGGCGGCGCATTGGGCACCGCGCCAGCGCCGCAATCGGCACCGGGTCCAGCGGGCGTTACGGTGAGTGGCGTTCAGCAGGCGGTATCGACGCCAAGCATCCTTCCCGAAGGCACGGTTCAGGAGCAGTATACATTTGCATTCAAGTTGTTGAGAAAACGCGACTACGTTACCGCCGAAACAGCCTTGCGCGAATTCATCGAGCGGCATCCCGACGTTCCTCTGGCGGGAAATGCCATGTACTGGATGGGCGAAACCTATTACGTCCGCAAAGATTTCGCCGAAGCCGCCCGGATATTTCTCGATGCCTATCAGCGCTTCCCAAAAGGCAACAAGGCGGCTGATAATTTGTTCAAACTGGCTAAATCCTTGTCGCAAATCGGGGAAAATGAATCAGCCTGCACGACCTATGGCAAGTTGCTGAAATCCTTTCCTGCGGCAAATGCACGGATACTCGCGAGCGCGCGCAATTATATGGGCCGCCTTGCCTGTTCGTAGAGAATGATGCCCGATCTGGCCGGCGAACCCGTCGGCGCCGACGAGTTTGCTTCGCTGATGGCGCCGCTTGGCCCGTTTGAGTCCCAGCCTCGAATTGCCGTTGCTTGTTCCGGTGGACGCGACAGCATGGCGTTGACCCTGCTGATTCGGGACTGGGCGGCGGCGCGCGGCGGCGATGCAACGGCGCTGATCGTCGATCACGCGCTTCGCCCCGAATCTGCGGCGGAAGCCGGTCAGGTCGCCAAATGGCTTCAGTCACGCGGGATCGCGCCTCGAATCCTGCGTCGTTGCGGACCAATACCTTCCGCCGATATCCAGGCCGCCGCCCGGAATGCCCGCTACACGCTGATGTCGGATTGGTGCGAGGCAAATCAATGTCTGCATCTCGCGGTCGGCCATCATCTGGATGATCAGGCCGAAACCTTCCTGCTGCGCCTTGCGCGCGGCAGCGGCGTGGACGGGCTGGCGGCGATCGCACCGGTGAGTGAAACACGGACAATGCGCATAGTGCGGCCGCTGTTGCGGATACCCGGAGAGCGGCTTGCCCGGACCTTGGCGCAATTTGACATGCCGGATTACGTCGAAGACCCTTCGAACCGCGACTCGGCTTTCGCGCGGGTGCGCATGCGGCGCCTGGCGTCCACGCTTGGCCGCGAGGGGATGACGCCCAGACGGCTCGCCGATACGGCCGCGCGCATGGCGCGGGCCCGCGCGGCGCTGGAGGATGCCGTCGCCGGGCTGTTGGCGCATGCCGCGGTACTGCATGCGGCGGGGTATTGCTTTATCCAGACTATGCCGTTGCGCGCTGCGCCGCGCGAGGTGGCGCTGCGCGCCCTGGCGCGGGTTCTGATCTGTATTGGCGGGCGCGACTATCCGCCACGCCTTGAACGTCTGGAACGGCTCTATGCCTGGCTATTCGCCGTGGATGGGGGGCGGGGACGCACCTTGAGCGGTTGCCGTGTCCTCAAGCGGGAATCGGCCCTGCTGATTTGCCGGGAGCCCGCCGCCGCCACCTCGGTTTTAGCGGCCAGGGATACGCTAGATTGGGACAATCGGTTTCGCCTCCGCCTGCACGTCCGGGGCCAAAGCCGGGGCGAAATCCGGCGGCTTGGCAACGCCGGGTGGCGGCGCGCGGTCGGCGATGCGCCGGCGTTGAAATCGACGCCGATCCCGGCACCGGCGCGGCCGAGCCTGCCAGCGCTTTGGTCGAGTAGCGAGCTCCTGGCGGTGCCGCATCTGGGTTACTGCCGGCAAGCGGACATTACGGTCGAGAAAATCTCTTTTTCACCCAAACGGCCGCTGATAACCGCACGCTTTACATTGCATTAGGGCCAGTACACACTATTTAATCTTTGATGACGGAATTTCCGTGCGTTATGACCGGTGCATGGATAACTAGGGTTTCATAAATTCAAGTTCGAAAAGGCGGCTACGTGAACCTGTTTGGCAAAAATCTAGCGCTCTGGATCATCATCATCATCTTGATGATTGGGCTGTTTAATCTGTTCCAAGGCTCGTCGCAGCGCAGCACGCAGACGGCTATTTCCTATTCGCAGTTTCTTGGCGAAGTCGACAAGAACGCGATTTCCGACGTGACCATCCAGGGAAAAACCATCACCGGCAATTACAAACACGGTGGCGGCACGTTCTCGACCTATGCGCCGGAAGACCCCAATCTGGTCGCCATACTGAACGCGTCCGGCGTGGAAATCACCGCGGCGCCGAACGAAGAGAACATGCCCTCGCTGCTGGGCATCCTGATTTCCTGGTTCCCGATGCTGCTGCTGATTGGCGTGTGGGTCTTTTTCATGCGCCAGATGCAGTCCGGTGGCGGTAAGGCGATGGGCTTTGGAAAATCACGCGCGCGGCTGCTGACGGAAAAAACCGGCCGCATCTCCTTCGAGGATGTCGCCGGCATCGACGAGGCCAAGCAGGAGCTTGAGGAAGTCGTCGAATTCCTCAAGAACCCGCAGAAATTCCAGCGTCTTGGCGGTAAAATTCCCAAGGGCGTATTGCTGATTGGGCCGCCGGGAACCGGCAAGACCTTGCTCGCCCGCGCCATCGCCGGTGAAGCGAATGTCCCGTTCTTCACGATTTCGGGCTCCGACTTTGTCGAGATGTTCGTTGGCGTCGGCGCCAGCCGGGTGCGCGATATGTTCGAGCAGGGCAAGAAGAACGCGCCGTGCATTATCTTCATCGACGAAATCGATGCGGTCGGACGCCATCGCGGTGCCGGGCTTGGCGGCGGGAACGACGAACGCGAACAGACGTTGAACCAGTTACTCGTCGAAATGGACGGGTTCGAGGCCAATGAGGGCGTCATTCTTATCGCCGCCACCAACCGGCCCGACGTCCTGGACCCGGCCTTGCTGCGGCCAGGACGATTCGATCGTCAGGTCGTGGTTCCCAATCCCGATATATTGGGCCGCGACAAGATTTTGAAAGTCCATATGCGCAAGGTGCCGCTCGCGCCGGACGTCGATTCCAAGGTCATCGCCCGCGGCACGCCCGGATTTTCCGGCGCCGATCTCGCCAACCTGGTGAACGAAGCAGCCTTGCTGGCGGCGCGTAAAAACCGCCGCGTCGTGTCCATGCAGGAACTGGAGGAATCCAAGGATAAGGTCATGATGGGCGCGGAGCGCCGCTCCCTGGTCATGACCGAGGAAGAAAAGGAAATGACCGCCTATCACGAAAGCGGCCACGCCCTAGTCATGATGCACGTCAAGGGGCACGATCCGCTGCACAAGGTCACGATCATTCCGCGTGGCCGGGCGCTCGGCGTGACCATGTGGCTGCCGGAACGCGATAAATTCTCTCATTCGGCCACCGAACTTCGCGCCCGTATCGCCAGTTCCTTTGGCGGCCGTGTCGCGGAAGAAATCATCTACGGCAAAGAGAACATCACCACTGGCGCCGCGCAGGATATTCAGCAAGCGACAAAAATCGCCCGCTCCATGGTCACCGAATTCGGATTCAGCGATATCCTTGGCCCGCTGCGCTACAGCGAGAACGAAGAGGAAGTCTTCCTCGGCCATTCGGTGACGCAGCGCAAAAATGTTTCCGAGGCGACGCAGCAATTGATCGACGAAGAAACCCGCCGCGTGGTCTACGAAGGCGAACAGAAAGCGCGCGATATCCTGAACGAACACATCGATTCACTGCATATCATCGCCAAGGGATTGTTGGAGTACGAGACCTTATCGCGTGAGGATATCGAAATGTTGCTGCGTGGCGAAAACATTTCGCGTGGCGACAACGAGGATGCCACGCCCCCCAACGACGCATCCGCTTCTGTCCCCTCCAGCGGGCCGATGGGTGGCCCCATCGGTGGAATCGACCCGGAACCACAACCCGGCAGTTAAATCACCTGTCCCCGAAGGCGTTGATAATGGCCCGCAAATTTTTCGGTACCGATGGTATCCGTGGCCGCGCAAATGCCGAACCGATAACGCCGGCGACGATATTGCGTCTGGCCATGGCGGCCGGCCAGCGGTTCCGCCGCGGCAATCACCGTCACCTCGTGGTCATCGGCAAGGATACCAGGCTTTCGGGCTATATGTTGGAACCGGCGTTGGCTGCCGGGTTCTTGTCGATGGGCATGGATGTCAATCTTGTCGGTCCGATGCCGACGCCGGCGGTGGCGATGCTGACCCGTTCCCTGCGCGCCGATCTCGGCGTGGTCATTTCCGCTTCCCACAATCCCTATCAAGATAACGGGATAAAGCTGTTCGGCCCCGACGGATACAAAATGTCGGACGATGAGGAAGCGGCCATCGAAGCGCTGATGGCGAGCGATACACTGGACGCAAATCTGGCGACGGCGGAGGCGTTGGGCCGCGCCAAGCGGCTGGAGGATGCGCCGGGCCGTTATATTGAATTCGTCAAACAAACCTTCCCACGCGGCCTGCGCCTTGAGGGCCTGAAGATTGTTGTCGACTGCGCGCATGGCGCAGCCTACCGGGTTGCGCCGGCAGTGTTCTATGAGTTGGGCGCCGATGTGATCCCGATCGGCGTTGACCCGGATGGCACCAACATCAACCAATGCTGCGGTGCGACCGACACCGATATGATGCGCGAGCAGGTTGTACTAAGTGGCGCCGATATCGGCATCGCGCTCGACGGCGACGCCGATCGCATGATCGTGGCGGACGAGACCGGCGCCATACTTGACGGCGATCAGATCATGGCCTTGATCGCGACCTCCTGGCATCGCGCCGGGCGATTGCGCGGCGGCGGTATCGTGTCGACGGTGATGTCAAATCTGGGACTGGAACGGTTTTTGAGCGGGCAGGGGCTTAACTTGGCCCGCACTGCGGTCGGGGACCGCTATGTCGTCGAGCATATGCGCAAGGCTGGCTTCAATGTTGGCGGCGAACAATCCGGCCACATCATCCTCAGCGATTTTGGCACCACCGGCGACGGGCTTGTCGCGGCGTTGCAGGTGCTGGCGGTTTTGGTGCGTGAGAACCGCAAGGTCAGCGACCTTTGCAATCTGTTCGATCCATTACCGCAATTGCTGCGCAACGTTCGCTACAATGGCGGTGCGCCGCTGGAAGACGCCCGCGTCATCGACGCCATAGAAACCGGCGAGGCGGCACTGGGGCATGCCGGCCGGTTGGTCATTCGCAAATCAGGCACCGAATCGGTTATCCGGGTAATGGCGGAGGGGGATGACGATGCCCTCGTCACCCGGGTCGTGGATGAAATTGTCGACGTTATCGAACAGGTCGGCCGCGCATGACCGCGGCGGCGCCGCGCGGACGGGTGTTGATCGTCGCCGGTTCGGATTCTGGCGGTGGGGCCGGTATCCAGGCCGATATTAAGACGGTAACCGCGCTCGGCGGGTTCGCCATGACGGCGATTACGGCACTTACCGCGCAGAATACAATGGGTGTGTTTGGCATCGTTGGTATTGAGCCCGATTTTATCGCCGAACAGATGCATGTTGTCCTGGAAGATCTGGGTGCCGATGCGATCAAAATCGGCATGTTGCATAACGCCGCGGTTATCGAGACTGTTTGCCGGGTCATCGCCGAGCAGGCGGCCGATATACCGCTCATCGTCGACCCGGTCATGTTCGCGAAGGGCGGCCATGCGTTGCTGGAACCCGAGGCTGTATCGGCGTTACGCGCCTTGTTGCTGCCGCTTGCCAGTGTCGTGACCCCTAATATTCCCGAAGCCGAAGCGCTCGCGGACCGGCGCATCGGGGCGGTCGAGGACATGCACTGCGCGGCGCAAGCCATCGCCGCAATGGGCCCCGACGCCGTGCTGTTGAAAGGCGGGCACCTTCGCGGTGACGAATTGAGCGACATTCTTCACACCAAATCCGCAACACGGCGCTGGGACGACCGCCGGATCGACAGCCGACATACCCATGGCACGGGATGCACGCTCGCATCCGCCGTCGCCACGGGGCTTGCCCAGAGCCTGTCGCTGGAAGCGGCGGTGACGCGGGCGCGGTTGTATGTTCGCGAGGCCATCCGCCACGCGCCGGGCTTCGGCGGCGGCCATGGGCCGCTCGGTCACGGGCATACGGTGACGGCGTTTCCCGTAGGCGGTTAATTTCAGGCGCCGTGCAGACAATTGCGATTTCGTGTCAAGGTTCTTCGCTCCGGCCGCCGGTATTCCAGAGGATCCGGTAACGGGTTTGCACCCTTATACCCTGTTGGGCCGAACGGCTCCACCCGACCAGCGGCGCGGCCTGATCCAGGGCGCCGATCTTCTGCTCCAGCAAAGGCAGATAGTGGATCGGGTCGAAGACCATATCCTCCCGGTCGTAGGAACGGGGGTGTCGGGCAATGATCTCGGCGCCACATCGCCGGCATCAATCACATCCAGGGTACACCGCATAATCCCTGGCATGCCGTACCGCACATTCCTGGCGGCTCTAGCGCGGGCTCGGCAGTCGCGGTGGCGTCCGGCATGGCGCCGATGGCGTTGGGTTCGGACACGGGCGGATCGGTGCGGGCGCCGGCGAGCCTATGCGGGACGGTCGGGTTGAAAACCACCGTCGGCCGCGTCAGCCGCCACGGCGTGTTCCCCTTGAGCTGGACCATGGATTCAGTTGGGCCGCTGACCCGATCGGTCGAGGACGCGGCGCTGGTCTACCAGGCCCTGCAGGGCGAGGATTTGAATGACGACAGTACGATCGGCGTCGTGACCCACGATGTGATGCCTGGTTTGAAGTCGGGCGTTAAAGGCCTGCGCGTCGGTATCCCGCGCGACATCTATTTCGACGATCTCGACCCGGAAGTCGAGAAGGCGATGGCGGATTGTGTTCACGTTTTCAAGGACCTGGGCGCGTATGTCGAGAATATCGCCTATCCGGAGGCGCGAATTGCACAGGCCATCCGGGGCTCGATCAGCAGCGTGGAGAGCTGCGTGTTCCACGCCGAACGCGTGCGTGCAAGGGTCGATGATATGGATCCTGTCGTGGGGCCTCGCATGCTGGGGGATATGGATCGCCCGGCTATCGAATACGCCGCGGCGCTGCGCCAGATGCACGCGCTGCGTCGGTCGCAGCTTGCAGGGAGCCTGCGCGACATCGATATCCTGCTGACCCCGACGATACCTGAACCCGCCCTCCCGGTCGCGGCATTCGAAAAGTCTCTTGAAGATTATGCCAGCCTGTCCAAACGGTTTTCCGACAACACCGCCACCGGAAATGTGCTCGGCCTCTGCGGCCTGTCGGTGCCATGTGGGTTCTCCAAGTCTGGCCTGCCGATCGGTCTAATGATCTACGCCAAACCCTTTGCCGAGGACGTGTTGCTGCGTGCCGGATTCGCCTTCGAAATGGTAACTGAGTGGAACCGCCACCCGGACTTCGGTTGGATCACCAAATCGTAATTACAGGCAACGTTGGCGCATGGAAATGAACAAACCCGGCATTTGCGTGGCGGTACCGCACAAGGAAGACCGCCGCCAAGAACCCGGGCGCTATGATGTCGTCACTGCCCTTGCAACCGACACGGCTTCTTCGTTGTTGCCAAATATAAGTTCGACCTACAACGAAAGAGGCCGCACCCGAAGATGCGGCCTCTCGCGACTTTTAAAGAGGCCGGGTTACATGCCCATGCCGCCCATGCCGCCCATGCCGCCCATGTCGGGCATGCCGCCGCCTGGCATGCCGCCACCTGCGTTCTTCTCCGGCACATCTGCGACCATCGCTTCGGTCGTGATCAACAGACCGGCGACCGACGCCGCGTCCTGTAACGCCACGCGCACGACCTTGGCCGGGTCGATGATGCCGCTCTTGACCAGATCGCAGTACTTACCGTTCTGCGCGTCGAAGCCGTAATTCTGGTCCTTGCTTTCCAGAATTTTACCAGCGATGACGGCGCCATCCTCGCCCGCGTTCTCGGCGATCTGACGGGCCGGCGCCTGCAGTGCCTTGCGCACGATGTTGACGCCAACGCGTTGGTCGTCGTTCTCTGGTGTTACATTATCGAGCGCCTTGATCGAGCGCAGGAGGGCGACCCCGCCGCCGGCTACAACGCCTTCCTCAACCGCGGCGCGGGTCGAGTTCATAGCGTCCTCGACACGGTCCTTGCGCTCCTTAACCTCGATCTCGGTCGCGCCGCCAACCTTGATCACGGCGACGCCGCCGGCGAGCTTGGCCAAGCGCTCCTGCAGCTTTTCTTTGTCGTAGTCCGAGGTCGTTTCTTCGACCTGCGCCCGGATCTGCTCGCAACGGGCCTGGATGTCCTTCTTCTTGCCGGCGCCATCGACGATGGTCGTATTGTCCTTGTCGATATCGACTAGCTTCGCCTTGCCCAGCATGTCGAGGGTCACGTTCTCGAGCTTGATACCGAGATCTTCGGAAATGACCTGACCGCCGGTGAGAACGGCGATATCGGCCAGTATCTCCTTGCGACGATCGCCGAAGCCCGGCGCCTTGACCGCCGCGACCTTGAGGCCGCCGCGCAGACGGTTGACGACGAGCGTCGCCAGTGCTTCGCCCTCGACATCCTCGGCAATGATCAGCAGAGGCTTGCCAGACTGAACCACAGCTTCGAGCAGCGGCAGCATCGCCTGCAGGCCGGATAGTTTGGACTCATGGATCAGAATGTACGGGTCCTCGAGCTCGACCTTCATCTTCTCCGCGTTGGTAACGAAATACGGCGAAAGATAGCCGCGATCAAACTGCATACCCTCGACGACATCGAGTTCGGAGTCGAGAACCTTCGCTTCCTCGACGGTGATCACGCCGGCGTTGCCGACCGTATCCATGGCCTTGGCAATCATATCGCCGATCTCAGTGTCGCCATTGGCGGAAATCGTGCCGACCTGCGCGATTTGCGCGTTGGTGGTGATCTTCTTGGAACGCTTTGCGATATCCGCGACCACCGCATTGACCGCCGCATCGACGCCGCGGCGAAGATCCATTGGATTCATGCCGGCCGCAACCGCGCGCGAGCCTTCGCGAATGATAGCGGTAGCGAGTATCGTCGCCGTCGTGGTGCCGTCTCCGGCGATGTCGTTGGTCTTCGACGCCACCTCGCGCACCATCTGCGCGCCCATGTTCTC
>PTKA01000159.1 GCA_002937525.1 Alphaproteobacteria bacterium MarineAlpha10_Bin3 | reverse complement strand
GGGTCGGCTCGATCATCCGCCGCATGTGTTCAATGTCGATGCCCTTTTGGGCATACCATCCGTCCGGGTGCAAAAAGTCGTTCTGCGGATCGATGATAACCAGCACGGTGCGTCCGGGGGTCAGATCCCAGCGCGCCGCCTCGAACGGTGCCGCCGGGCCTTCTTCACTGTTCATGGCTCGCCTCCTATCCGGCCTGCGCGACCGGCTTGATCCGATGCCGCCACGAATACCAGCGTTCCGGCCAGCCATGCACCGTGTTCACTTCAAATTTTTGCGGGGTGAATTGCGCGTGCATGGGGTTCCCCTCATTACCGTGGGCCTGTGAGCTGGAACCCATGGTAACACGATGCGACCCGCACTTCGGACACACGATAGCGGGTTCCCTCGTCCAGAAGACAAGTCTATGATTTCCGCCAACCTGGAAGCTATCGAAGAAACGCCATGGCGACCGCCGCACCTTCCGACCACAGCGATTTTACCGTAACGCCCGTCTCGCCGGCGCTTGGCGCGCAAGTCGTTGGGCTCGACGTATCGCGGCCGCTGGATCCCTCGACGCTGGCCGTCCTGCGCGACGCCTTCCAGGACCACCACATGCTGTGCTTCCGCGATCAGCGGCTCGATGACGACCAGCAGGTCGCCTTTTCGACCCAGTTCGGCCCCCTGGAGTTGTTTCCAGAGAAGGACAAGACCAAGGGCAAGATCGAGGTCTACAATGTCGCCAACGTATCGCCCGAAGGCGAACATCTGGCGCAAGACGACCAGCGGGTGATCTTTCAGCGCAACAACGGACGCTGGCATACCGACAGTTCCTACCGCTACATTCCGTCCCTTGCATCGATCATGTATGGCGTCGAAGTGCTGCCCGACGACAGCGAAGGCGGCGAGACCGGGTTCTCGAACATGCTGGCCGCCTACGCGGCGTTGCCCGACGATAAGAAAGTGCAGCTCGAACCCCTGCACCAGGTGCATTCCTACGCCGATATCCGGCGTCTGGAGCCGACCATGCCGCCGATGACGGCAGCCGAACGCGACGCCCTGCCGCCGGTCACCCATCCAGTGGTCCGCGTGCACCCGGAACGCGATTACCGGCGCTCGCTTTATTTCACCGCCAACACCAGCCTTGAGATCGGCGGCATGACCCATGAGGACGGCAAGGCGCTGCATCGCTGGCTTGTCGATTATGTGAACAAACCGGAATTTTGCTATTTTCACCGCTGGCAGCCGGGCGATCTGGTGATGTGGGACAACCGGGTGCTGCTGCACCGGGCGATCCCCTACGACTACGCCCGCTATCGGCGCGTCCTCAGGCGAACCACGGTCGCCGGCGCCGGCCCGATCATGGGCCCGTTCTGGCCCGAAGCCCGCAAGGCCGCCGGCGGCTGACTTTCGAACGCGGCGGCAAAGGATATAATCAACGCGCGGATAGCTGCCATGCCTCTTTGCAAAGACGCCGTGGAACACGCCGCAAGCCTGCTGGCCGGGGCGCGGGCGGCGAGATCGTCACGCTGGGAAGCCTGGTCAAGACGCTCTGGGTGGACAAGGGAGACGAGATCGTCGCCGAGTTCGATGACCTGGGACGGATAGTTCTGGTCATGGACTGATCCATGGCGCCGATTGGAAAGACCGATGCAATGCTGACGATCGACGCTCAAGTCCACGCCTATGAACGCGATCACGCGGGGCGGCCATGGGTCGATGTTCTCACCGGGCCGCCGGAGGTTACCGGCGACGCCATGGTTGACGCGATGGACGCGGTTGGCGTCGACGGCGCCATCCTGGTCTCGCCGTGGACCATGTACCGATACGACGAAAGCTATGCCCTTGAAGTATACGCGGCGCATCCAGGCCGGTTCGGCCTGGTCAAGCCGGTCGATCCGGCCGACCCGGCCGTGACGGAAACCATCGCCCACTGGGCGGCGATGCACGGCACGCTCGCCATCCGCATCATGTTGAGCCACGGTGTAACCAGCGATCCTGGCGACCCCGGCATCAACCGGGTTCTGGCCGCCGCCGCCGACCACGGGCTACCCGTCAATCTTTCGTGTAACGGCCGTCTGGAACAGGTCGCAAGGCTTGCCGCCACCAATGCCAACACACGATTGGTCATCGACCACCTTGGCCTGAAACAACCGCGCGTGCCGCCAACCCCGCCGGTGCCGTTTGGCGAGCTTCCCAAGCTGCTCGATCTGGCCCGCTACGAGAACGTCGCGGTCAAAATCAGCGGCGCTTGCACCCTTTCTCTGGCGCCGTTTCCCTACGACGATCTGTGGGACCCGCTGGGCCGCGTCTTCGACGCATTCGGTTTCGAGCGCTGCATGTGGGGCACCGACTGGACACGGGCGGCCAATCTGTTGAGCTATGGGCAGGCGGTGGAACCATTCCGCCTCACCGGCCGCCTATCGGACGGCGAACGCGCGGATCTGATGGGCCGGACTTTGCAGCGAATATACAACTGGAACAGCCAGGGCCCGACGGCACCGGGGAGATCGCCGTGATCGACAATGCCACCGTCCTGCACGCAACCGACCACAAACAGATCAAAGGCTACCCCATCGGGGCCCGCTACCTGACATAGAAGCCGGTCAGAAATTCGGCATCGTGGCCGCCACCGCCGGACGCTTCATCATCTCTGCATACCAGGATGAAAGCTTGGGCCGGCCATCGCGCCAGCCATCGTCAGGGTGCCGTCAATCGGCGTAGCCGAGCGCCGCCACGGTGCTGATCGATCCCATATGCATGACCCGGCCGAACCGCTCGACAACGTCTTCGAGGGCGTCATAGCATTGCGCCGCGCGTTCGGTTTCCTTTTCGATCAGGCTGGGCGACTGTTCGGAGGAATCGCGGCGATTTTCATGCGAACGCACGAACAGCGAATCCATCAGCAGCGCGGCGATGCCCTCGACCTGCATCACCACGGCGCGCATCTCGGCGTTGCCCGGATACAGCCGGGCACCGGAAAGCCCGTCCAGATAGTTCAGGATCAGCAGCGTCTCGCAGATGAAAGCGCCTTCATCGGTCTGCAAGGCGGGGACTTTCCCACCCGGCCCCAGGTCCCGCAAAATATTGTCGGGCGCGGCCAGCGGCGAGACATCGACGAGTTCGACCGGCAGGTCGAATTCACGAACCGCCAGCACCGTGCGGCGGGCATAGGGGGAATTCGGGGTGTAGAACAACTTCATGGGTCGCATTCTCCATCGATCAAACGCTGCTAATACAACCTGGGGAAAATCCAGGGGCGGCCGCAGAGCATAACACAACCGGACCGGCGCGTCATCATCGCCGAAATCGCGCCCGCGCATTTGCAGCACTGTCCACACATGGTAAAAACCAACCATTGTCGATTATCGGGAGCGAACTTCACATGCGATATCTTCACACCATGGTGCGGTCGTCGGATTTGGATGCAACGTTGGATTTTTACTGCGCCAAGCTGGGCATGGTCGAAATACGCCGCCATGACAGCGAGAAGGGCCGGTACACGAACATCTTCCTTGCCGCGCCGCAAGACCAGGAAACCGCCCTGCAAAGCAAGGCGCCGTTGCTGGAAATCACCCATAACTGGGACCCGGAAAACTATACCGGCGGCCGCAATTTCGGCCATCTTGCCTTCCAGGTCGACGATATCTACGCGACCTGCCAGAAACTGATGGATGCCGGCGTCACCATCAACCGTCCGCCGCGCGACGGCTACATGGCTTTTATCCGCTCGCCGGACAACATCTCGATCGAATTGCTGCAAACCGGCGAAAGGCTGCCGGAACAGGAACCCTGGGCGTCGATGGCGAATATCGGAAGCTGGTAACCCCAATCCGGCCAGCGCCACGAATATAAGGACCGGGCATGGAATTTGGCGTCACCGGGGCGAAAATCGACGAGATCGGTTTCATCGCCCATGCCGAGAATCTTGGCTACGACTATTGCTGGGCCACCGACAGCCATTTGATCCGTTCCAACCCCTGGGCGGTTCTGGCCCTGGCGGCGCAGCAGACGCGCACGATCAAACTCGGCACCGGGCTGGCGATCGGCGGCCTGCGGCTGGCGCCGGTGGCGGCGAACGCGATCGCCACGATCAACCGGCTGGCGCCGGGCCGCACCTTTATCGGCCTTGGCACCGGCAACACGGCGATGCGCACCATGGGTCAGCCGCCGATGCGCATCAAACCCTTCGCCGAATATGTCCGGGTCGTGCGGGCGCTGCTGCGCGGCGAAGAAGTCGATTATACGCTGGACGGCACGACCCACCCGATCCGGTTTCAGAACCTCGATTTGAAATACATCGATATCGAGCATCCGATTGCGATCCATATCGGCGGCTTCGGGCCCCGGGCCCAGGCATTGGCCGGGGAATTGGGCGACGGCTTGATCACCGGCATTCCGCGCGGCGGCACGCTGCCCGAAGCATTGGCCAATGTCCGGAAAGGTGCCGCGCGCGCCGGGCGAAAACTGGACAATTTCAAGGTCACGGCACTGGTCAATCTGCTGATGCTGGAGCCAGGGGAGACGCTGCAATCGGCGCGCGTAATTGCCGAATGCGGATCGGCGATCATGGCCAATGTGCATTATCTGGTCGATCTGGTGAAGGAAACCGGCCAGGAACCGCCGGACTATATCGCGCCGATCTGGCAGGAATATCTCGATTTTCACAATGCCCGCGACGCGGCGACCCGCCACCAGGCGCTGCATGCCAGCCATTACAGCTATCTCGATCCCGAGGAAGCCCGCTTCGTGACCCCGGAAATGATCAAGGCTTTCTGCATCGCCGGCCATCCCGAGGAAATCATCGAACAGATTCGCGGCCTGGAGGATCAGGGCCTCGACGCAATCAGCTTCATCACCCCGCTGGACCAGCAATACGCGATCACGGAAAAATTCGCCCACCAGATCATCGCCAAATTGTAGCGAATTATTGCCGCGCGCCCCGACGCCATTCGCGGCGAACGTCGCCATCCGGTTCGGTGTCCAGATAGGCGGCTTTCAAGCGATTGAATTCGTCTTCGC
>PTKA01000158.1 GCA_002937525.1 Alphaproteobacteria bacterium MarineAlpha10_Bin3 | reverse complement strand
CGCGCCGGTAGCCTACTCGATGAATTCTCGCCAAACGAATGTGCGAACTACCTCGTAAATTCAGGCTATGCGTCAACCTAATCCGATCCCGCTCTAGTAATCCGGGCAATGACATTTCTTGCGTTAAGCTGTATAATTTTGATGACTTTAAGTTGATATTTTTCTGTTCAGGCCTTGTTAATAATATTTTGCGAGTATCCCCTTCGGCCTAAGCAATAAGGGCAAGCCATGACAAAGACAGTTTTGATCGTTGAAGATAATGAACTCAACATGAAGTTGTTCCACGATCTGTTGGAATCGCAAGGCTATGATATTTTGCAGACGAAAAACGGTATCGAGGCGCTTAAAATCGCTCGCGAAAAAAAGCCGGATCTGATCCTGATGGATATCCAGCTGCCGGAAGTATCGGGGCTGGAAGTGACCAAATGGATCAAGGAGGACGAAACCATCAGCTCCATTCCCGTCATCGCCGTGACCGCTTTCGCGATGAAGGGGGACGAAAAGAAATTCCGCGACGGTGGCTGCGAAGCCTATATCGCCAAGCCGATATCGGTGGATGGCTTCCTTTCCACGGTAGAGCGGTATCTGAGCTAGAATCCGATGTCAGCGCGTATTCTTGTCGTCGACGATCTGTTACCGAACGTCAAGCTTCTTGAAGCCAAACTGACCAGCGAATATTTCGAGGTTCTTACCGCAAGCGATGGACCGGCCGCGCTTGAACTCATCGAGCGGCAGCCGCCGGACATTGTTCTGCTCGACGTGATGATGCCGGGCATGGACGGGTTCGAGGTTTGCCAGAAAATCAAGGAACGGCCGGAAAGCATGCATGTGCCGGTGGTGATGATCACGGCACTTTCCGACGTGGCGGACCGGGTGCGCGGGATCGAATGCGGCGCCGACGATTTTCTCACCAAGCCGGTAAACGATGTCGTCCTGTTCGCGCGGGTACGGTCGCTGGTTCGTTTGAAAATGGTGATGGATGAATGGCGGTTGCGCGAGCAGACGGCCGGCCAGCTCGGTGCGTTCAACAATGACCGGCCGCTGATTGAAATGAACGCGACCAAGGCGAATGTCCTGGTTCTTGACGACAACGATGTCGATGCGATGAACATCGTCGATACGCTGGCCGTGGATGACGATATTGTCCTTACGGCACAGAATGTTACGGAAACCTATGAGCGCGCGCAACAGCGCAATTTCGATCTGCTGATTATAAATTTGAACATTCGAGGGCAGGACGCGCTACGGCTTTGTTCGCAACTCCGTTCATCCGACAAAACGCGCCAGGTACCGATAATTCTTCTCGTCGAAGACGACCAGGATGACCAGCTGGTCAAGGGGTTCGATCTTGGCGTCAATGATTATCTCATCAAGCCGGTCGACCGGAATGAACTTCTGGCCCGCGCACGCACGCAGATTCGCCGCTGGCGTTATCATGGTCAATTGCGCCGGACCTATGAACGCAGCATCGAGATGGCGCTGACCGACAGCCTTACCGGGCTCTACAACCGGCGCTATTTGATGGCGCATCTCGACGGACAAATCACCCGCATGGAAGATGGCGGTAAACCGTTGTCGTTGATCATCTTCGACATCGACCTCTTCAAGAAGGTCAATGACAGCCATGGCCACGCCGTCGGCGATTCGGTGCTACGGGAACTGGCTGGACGGGTCGCCGGTAATTTGCGCGTTTTCGACATGGTGGCCCGTTTCGGCGGCGAGGAATTCGTCATCGTGATGCCCGACACCGATGTCGCAATCGCATGTGCGGTCGCCGAGCGTCTGCGGTTGGATATCGAGGGGCACGGTTTTCAGCTTCCGGGCGCCGCCGAGATGATTCCCATCACGATCAGCATTGGCGTCGCGATGGCGGTTGCGGTGGGCGACAATTCGACGGCGCTTTTACAACGCGCCGATGAAGCGATGTATTATGCCAAGAACGCCGGGCGGAATTGCGCCGTGCAGTGGGATGAAGGTAAATTCAGGACGATCAACGACGTGCCGCGCGAGGCGGCGGCAGGCGTTAACGGCCCGTTCGAACAATAGTGACAGGCGCGGCTACTTGATCCGGCCTTCCTTGAAGGTAACGTGCTTGCGCACGACTGGATCGTATTTCCGCATTTCGAGCTTATCGGTCAGCGTCCGCGGATTTTTCTTGGTCACATAATAGTAACCGGTGTTGGCCGTACTGACCATTTTGATCAAAATCGTGTTTGCTTTCGCCATTATTGCGTATCCTGGGTATCGGACAATGCTGATAAGTGGCGGCAATGTACCCGTGCGCCCAATCAAGTCAAGCCTATTCGCCCGCCTATTCGCAGGTGACGAGTGACAGGTTTTTCCGGTTCGTCAAGCGCTTCACGCGGCGTGACGGATCGCGCGGCGGATTGTCGCGCCACAACGCGGTCGCCTCGCCAAGCGCCATCCGGGTGACGCCGCGTAGATCGAGATCGTCGATCGCCTCGGACACTGGCCGCCAGCCGATATTCTCCAGCTCGCCGGAACGGCGCAACTGGCCCCGCGTCGTTTTCGCGTTGGCCAGGAAAAACCGCGTATTGAAGCGGATTTGACTGTTGGCCGGCGTTATCGCGCGGAAGATATAGTCCAGGCCGCCGGCGTGCGGCGCCAGACCGGCCGCGGCATAGGCGGCGTGCAGCGGCGAACGGCCGGCATCGGCAATCTGGCCGGGCATGGCGATCAGCAATCCGGTTTCCTCCCAGGTTTCGCGTATTGCCGCCCAGACCAGCGCGCGGGCGCGGCGCGGTGGACAGTGGCGGCTGAGTTTTTCCAGCACGTCGTCGCGCATCTCCCATGACGCCGCCTGGGCCGCGTCGCCGCGGTCTACCCGGCCGCCGGGGAAGACGTAGATCCCCGGCATGAAGCGCGCATTGCGCCGCCGCCGGCCAAGCAGAACGTCAGGATTATCGCGCGACCCGCGCAATACCACGACGCTGGACGCATCGCGGGGCCGGACCGGAAACTTTCTGTTTTCCGGCGTTGTTGGTTTCGACATCGGGTTAGCTCCCCGCGCTTAGCGCGGAAAGCTGCAGCGCGCGCTGGTACAGTTTGGGTGTTTCAAGCAGCCGTTTGGCGACCTCGATATCGACATCCCGGCCATCGCGCGGGCGCCACGGGCAGAACGTTCGGACGGTTTCGCGGAATTCCTCGTCGCCGTTGTCGGCGGCGCGGCGCATCGCGATTTGCCGGTCGGCCACGCCGTCTTTCAGCGAGTCGGCAAGGACATGCTCGGCGTCGTCGGCATTGCTGGTGCACAGGGTCGGCAGGACGCCGAGCTTGTTCAGGATATAGCCCGATGGCGCCAACAGCCGCGCCCAGGTCAGAATCAGTTCGCCGTCGTTTGGCATGCGCAGGACGGTCTGCACCGTGCCTTTGCCAAAGCTGCCGCTGCCGACGAGTACCGCGCGGCCTCGGTCCTGTAGGGCCGCGGCCAGCACTTCCGACGCCGAGGCGGAAGCCCCGTTGACCAGGACGGCGATTGGAACGCCGGCCCCGATATCGCCCTTGGTGGCGTCGAACAGCTGAAAGCTGTCGGGATGCCGGCCGCGTGTCGTGCTGATGCGCCCCTTGACGATAAAAAGATCGGCCGTGTCCACCGCCTGATCCAGCAGCCCGCCCGGATTGCCGCGAAGGTCGATGACCAGGCCCTTGAGGCCGGCCCCGATTTCACGGCGCGCCCGGTCGACGGATTTGCGCAGTTCCAATGCGGTGCCTTGATTGAAACCGGTTACCCTCAAATAGGCGATGCGGTCCCGGCGTTGGTAATACACTGTGACCGGGACGATTTTGACCCGCAACAGGGATAGCTCGAACGGTTCCGGGCGGCCTTCGCGGCGCAGGGTTACGGTGACCTGTTTACCGATTGGCCCGCGCAGCAAGGCAACGGTTTTGCGCAACTTCAGCCCTTTGAGCGGCGCGCCGCCGACCGCGACGATGATGTCGCCGATTTTGACGCCGCCGCGGCTGGCGGGCCGTTCGGGCGTCACGCGGTCGACCCGAACGCCGTCGTCATGGATCTTGATCGATACACCGATGCCGCCGAATCCATCCCGGTTCTGCCGTTGCCGGCGCGCCGCCACCATGCCGGAATAACGGGAATAGCGGTCGAGGCCGGCGAGCAGGCCATCGATCATGGTTTTGTAGATTTTTTCGTTGTCGGCGGCGTTCAATTTTGTCGAGGCCCGGCGGCCATCGGCGATCATTTTTTCGATGACCGCCGCCCAGGCCTCGCCGTCGTTGCGTTCGGGCGCTGGAATGGCGCTCACCACCGTCCCGTTTATCAACAGCCGGATCTGACCCTCGGCGCGTTCGATGCTGGCCGAGGGCTCGACCTTTTGCAGACCCCGCAGACCGGCAATCGCCAAATCGTCGATCGGATGTTCATCGATATAGATATCGTGCACGTTTTCCAGCACCAGCGCGAACATCCGGGCGACCTCGCTCGGCGCTTTTGCCGGCTCCGGGGCTGGCGCCGTCGGCGTTGTGCATGCCGCCGTGAGCCATAGCAAAGCGGCCGCCGCGAGCCGCCGCGCGAAGAGGCCGCGGCGGTTCCGCTTCAAAGAAGGTGACACGATGATATGCTCGTTGGATTCGATCATTGTTCGGCGGCAACCGTAATCAGTCAGGCGGGAAAATGCCAGACGCTATGCGTGGAGACCGGTGGCTGGAAGACAAGAAACCGTGAAGCTGGCTACCGCTATCTAGCGGCGCGGGCGGCCCGGTTTTCTTTTCCGGTGGGTCTTCCGGCCGGTGGTGCGCCGCACCGCTCCGGTCTTGCTCCGGGCGCGCCGCGCGGGCCGAACGCCGCCGTCCAGGAGGTGGAAAACAAGGCCGCCGGTATTGGTGTTGGCTTCGTACAGGGTGATCTGGACAGCCTCGCCAAGTGTGAAAGTCTGCCCGGTGTCGCGGCCGACCAGCCGGTTTTGCGCATCGTCGTGGTCGTAGAAGTCCTGGGGCAGGGTGCTGATCGGGATCAGCCCGTC
>PTKA01000157.1 GCA_002937525.1 Alphaproteobacteria bacterium MarineAlpha10_Bin3 | reverse complement strand
ATGGCCGCCGCGCATCTGCTCGAACATGGCCCGGCTGACGATATCGCGCGTCGCGCGTTCGCCGCGCGGATCGTATTGTTCCATGAAACGGTCTTCGCGCCCATCCAGCAGATGCCCGCCCGCACCCCGCAGCCCCTCTTCGATAATGGTGCCGGTGATCCGCGTGTCCTTGCCGGCCATCAGCCCGGTCGGGTGGAACTGCACCATTTCCATGTCGCGCAACGGCAACCCGGCGCGCAGCGCCATCGCCATGCCATCGCAGCTTTTGTCGCCGGACGGCGTGTGATAGCGGTACATCGTCGGCCCGCCCCCGGTGGCCAGCAGCACCGCCTTGGCCTGAACGAACAGCAGTTCGCCGGTCCGCATATCGACCAGCAGGACCCCGGCCAGGCGACTGCCATCATCGGCGCGGATCAAGGCCAGCGCCCGGTATTCTTCCAGCCGGTCGATGCCCCGCGCCCAGACCTGTTCGGCCAGGCGGCTGACAATTTCGATGCCGGTCAGATCGCCCTTATGCACCGTGCGGTCGAAGGTCTGCCCAGCGAAGGCTTTTTGATGGATCGTGCCATCCGGGTTGCGGTCGAAGAAGCAGCCGAATTCGTTTTCAAGCTCGTGAATGCGGGTGATGGCGGTGCCGATCAATGTCCAGGCAAGATCCTGGTCGTTCAGCCATTTACCGCCTTCGATGGTGTCCATGAAATGCCGTTCGACCGAATCGCCGGGCGCAATGGCGACATTGTAGCCGCCCTGAACCATGCGCGTGCAGCCGGACTTGCCAAGCAACCCCTTCACGGCAATGGTGATCTTGATGTCCGGCGCGGCCTTGTTGGCGTGCAGTGCGGCGAACAGGCCGGCCCCGCCCGACCCGAGGATCAGGATATCGGTGGTTTGTCTTGCGATTTGCGTCATCGCTCAGACCACATTCAGCAGATACAGCACGCCGAAGCCGAGCGCGGTGGCGCCGGCAAAGGCGGCCAGCGTTTTCTGGTTATCGCGCCACGGCAGAAATTCGAGCGCCAACACCCGCAATCCGCCGGCCATATGCAGGGCCAGCAGAACCACCAGGGTGACTTCCGCCGCCTTGACCCAGGGATTGGCGGTCCAGTCGAGGAATTCGTCGAGCTTGCCGCCATCGCCAATCGCCAGGGACAGGACATAAAGATGCACCGGCAAAAACAGCGCCAGCGCCAGACCGGAAAGCCGGTGCAGCACGAAGGCCCAATATATCGGATGATTGCGATGGGCCGGGAATATGCTCATGTGATTGCCGCGACAGCGCGCCATCCGAGCGCCAGGATCGCCACGCAAAACGCCATCGCCACCACGCCCGCGCCGCGCAACGGCGTCCATTCGCGCAGGACCGCCCGCAGCCCGATCGCGCCATGCACCGACGCGGCGGCGATGAACAGAGCGTAAAGACCACCCCAGAAAACACTGCCCCGGGTTCGGCCGAGGATTTCGGCGGCCGACAGCCCATCCTGCACGGCATAAATCATGGTCGCCAGATGCAGCAGGACCAGCGGCGCAAGGATCATTGCCGACAGGCGTTGGGCCGCGAACAGCCAGACTTCAAGCCGTCCGCTCATAGCTGGCCCCGGAACAGCGCCGCCAGGGTCTGGCGCTTCAGGCCGGCAATCGACGCGGTCGGGCTGAGGCTATTGGGACAATGCACCGCACAACCCTGCTGGCTATGACAGGCATGGCATCCGGCATCGCCGGCCACGGGTGCCAGATGGGCGGCGGGATCGGCGTCGCGTTCATCGTTGACCAAAGTCCATACCCGGTTCAGCGCCGCCGGTCCCAGATAGTCGGGGTTCCAGGACACGACATCGCAGGCGGCATGGCAGATGCCGCAGCCGATACATTCGATCGCGTCACTGGCGGCGCGGCGCGCCGGGCTGTTCGGATCGACATTCGCAAACGAATCGGCCGCGCCATCGCGGGGCTGGAACCGGGCCCCGGCATCGCGCCATTTATCGAAAAACGCCGTCATATCGACGGCCAGATCCTTGATCACGGGGAAGTTTCGCAGCGGCGCAATGGCGATCCGCCCGTCGTCGGCGATGCGGTCTACATGGGTCCGGCAGGTCCATCGCGGCCGCCCGTTCACCATCATCGCGCAGGTCCCGCACATGCCGACCCGGCAGGAAAACCGGTAAGACAAGGTCGGGTCCAGCCGCCGCTGCACATAGGTCACGACATCGAGCACCGTTTGGCTGACCTCATGCGGCACCGTGAAGGACTGGAACGCGCCTTGGGCGCCGCCGCGCCAGATATCGACTTGCAGTGTTTTCGCCGCCTCGTCCATCGCGCTCATAACCCCTGGCGAACCCGCGGCAACACTTCTTCGGCCATCAGATGCATCTGGTCGAGGACATGGTTTTGCGGCATGCCGGGCCACTGGATGGGGCAGTTCAGCTGATTAAAGCCGATCGCCCTGGCCAGTGCGATGATCTGTTCAGCGACTTCATCGACCGAACCGAAGACGAACCGGCCATCGGCAAGGTCGTCGAAATCCTGACCCAGATCGTTATCGCCCTTGGGCATCGCCTTGTCCTGACCCCAGGATTTATACGCCTTGTACTTGGCCTCGATATAGGGGCGGGCGAGGCGCATCGCCGCCTCTTTCGATTCGGCCACGAACATCTCACGCGACATCGGCAGGACGGCGGGCATCGTTTTGCCGACACGGTCCAACTCGCGCTTATAGACCCCGATCTGGCGCTGGATGGTGTCGATCCGGTTATGCGGGTTGATCATCCAGCTATCGGCGATGCGCGCCGCGCGTTCGATGGCGGCGTCGGCATTGGCGCCGATCCACATCGGCGGGTGCGGCTTTTGCAGGGGTTTGAGGGAGCAGGTCGCACCGTCCAGTTCGAAATGCGATCCCTTCATGGTGACCGAATCCTCGGTCCACAGCCGCCGGATGGCCTCGAAATTTTCCTCGAACCGGCCGACCCGTTCGCGTTGCGTGGTGCCGAACGCCTTGAACTCGACCTCGCGGTAGCCCAGCCCAACGCCGAAAATCAGCTTGCCGCCGGACAGCAGATCCAGCGTGGCCATCTGCTCGGCGATTTCCAGCGGCATGTGCAGCGGCAGCAGCACGATCCCGGTGATGATCGACATATCGCCAAGTTCGCCGGCGATTCGGGCAAGAAACGGTAATTGCTGTATTTCCTGAAACGGGGTGGAGCTGAAATGGCAGGTCTTCAACACCGCCACATAGCCAAGTTGCCGCGCCAGCCGGACCTGAACGAGCAGTTCCTCCAGCCTTGCCGGCATGTCGTCGCCTTGCGGGAACTGTCCTCTGATACCCAAGGAAATATTCATGGTCATAAAACTTGCTACTCCTCGCCCCGCGAATAAGTAGCATGGTGGACGCGCGCGCGCCCATTCGCAATACGCAATAGCGCGAATATACCGGACCCGATGCTGTTTTCAGCGCTTGAGCCGCACGATCTTGCGCCGAAGAACGGAGTGGTAATCGAAACGCGACATTTAGACCGGATTACGCAGCGGCGGATGTCAAGCCTGCGAGCGGCATCGGCGATTGACCTAGGCCGAACTTGGGTTCGCCGCCAACGAACGCTGGAAAATCTTGAAAGAACTGGCTTTCGGTATTTGAACCTTCCTTCGCCGGCCGCGAGGAATGGATCGTTATCGCCAGAATCATATCGACGATTTCGCCATCCCTGGCCAGCGGGAGAAACAGACGTTCCAGTTCGGCGAAATTCTTTTCCCAGCGAATCAGTGGTTTGCCACGCCGCCAACTCGGTTGTTTCAAATTTACGACGGTCCTTAAATTTTTCTCCGCGCGCCGCAAATGCACTCCTTTCAATCTATGCGCAAACCGTTTGCCGGTCAGGTTTTCGCCGGCAAATTCTTCGATTTTGCTACCGGCGAGTCGAATCATGAAGGACATCGGTTCTCGATGAACGTCGATCAAGAGCAAGTTGGGCAAGAGCCGCAGCACGTCCGCCGGATCGAAATGCTGTCGGCCGGGCAACCGGCGGTCAGGAGAAATCGAACGCCAATATTCATAAAGCAACTGCATATCGGGTTGCATTTGTTCCAGAGGGAAAGTCATGATTCCAATAATACTCAGATCGAACGGCAGGGGAAGTAAGTTGCGTTCTGAACCGCTCTAGGATGCAAGCAATCAGCAATTGAATGGATATATCGTCTTGGATCGCGGATAGCGCAAAATCGTCACCGAACCGGCTGGCGATTCGCTACGGCACGCAAAAAATCACCTATGCGGATCTGAAAGAAAAGATCAGTCATCTGGCCGGGGCATTGACCGTCGAACTGGCGATCGGCAAAGGCGACAGGGTCGCCTTTCTCGGCCGCAACTCGCCGGAACTTTTGCAACTCCTGTTTGCCTGCGCCCGCATCGGCGCAATATTCGTTCCCTTGAACAACCGGATGACGGTCGGGCAGCTCAAGGTATTTTCGAACCATTTCGGACCGCGCTGCATGTTCGCCGAAACCCGTTTCGGGGCGACAGCGGCGAAAATTCTTGAAGGCATGCGCGGTGTCCCGCTGGTGATATTCGCCCCCGCACCGGCCAGGAACCGGGGCGAGCGAACGCTGCCGCGTTTGTTCCTTGGCGTCCGCCCACGGCCACAAAGCAGCATGCCACCGAAAAACTGTCCGCTGCTCATGATCTACACCTCGGGAACGACCGGCGTGCCCAAAGGCGCCCTGCTGACCCACGACACCCTGTTCTACGGCGCGATGAATTCGGTCCGGGCCTACAAGATGACCCGCTGGGATGAAATTCTGACCTTCATTCCGATGTCCCATGTCGGCGGCCTGGCCATCCAGACCTTGCCGGCGCTACAGGCCGGCGCGACGGTGACGATTCATGTCGATTTCGACCCGGCTCATGTCGATTACGACCCGGCGCATGTCCTTCGCGAAATTGAGCGCAGCAAAATAAGCCTCTTTGTCGCCCGGCCGATGGCATCGAAGGCGATTACATCGCACCCAGATTGGCACAACACCGACATTTCAAG
>PTKA01000156.1 GCA_002937525.1 Alphaproteobacteria bacterium MarineAlpha10_Bin3 | reverse complement strand
CCGGGACCGCACCCCGCTTCTCACCAAAATCCGGCTTGGCGACCGGGTCATGGCCGATGTCGTCGATGCGCTTTCCTTCGAACAGACCCCCGAAGGCCGGCGCTACATCAATTACCGCGACCTGAGCGTTCAGCAACTTGGGTCGATCTATGAACGCCTGCTCGAACACGAAATCATACGCGACGTAGATGAAATCACCGTCCGCCCAAACATTTTCGCGCGCAAGGGGTCGGGCAGCTATTACACGCCCGACGATCTGGTCGCTCTGATCCTGAAGGAAACAATCGAGCCCCTGGTTCAATCGCGCATGGACGCCTTCACCGCAAAGGTCGCGGAGCTTGCGAAAAGCACGCTGACGGAGGATCGCAAAATCGGCAAACTGAAGCAGGTCGATCCGGCCGAAAAACTACTTGAACTGAAGATTTGCGACCCGGCCATGGGCTCCGGGCATTTCCTGGTCAGCCTTGTCGATACCCTTGCGGACCAGGTGATCGCCGCCATGGCCGAGGCGGAAGCCGCGATGGACGACTATATCTCGCCGCTTTCCGACCGGATCGAAGTCATCCGCAACACGATCCTGGCCAATGCCGAGAAACGCGGCTGGACCATCGATGCGGACCAGTTGGACGACCGCCACATCGTCCGCCGCATGGTTCTTAAACGCTGCGTTTATGGCGTGGACAAGAACCCCATGGCGGTGGAACTGGCCAAGGTTGCGCTGTGGCTGCACACCTTCACCGTCGGCGCGCCGTTGAGTTTCCTCGATCATCATCTGCGCTGCGGCGACAGCCTGTTCGGTTCCTGGGTGCGCGGCGGCATCGACAAGGCGACGGCGCAGGGCAGCCCGCTGCTGTTGCACGGCCCGGTAACCCGGGCCACCCGGGCGGCGACGGCGATGCAGGTTATCGAGGGTCTGACCGACGCCGAGATTGCCGAAGCGCACCGTTCCGCCGATATTTTCGACGAAGTGCGGGAAATGACCGCGCCGCTCGACGCCTTCCTTTCCCTGGTCCACGCTTTCGACTGGCTGCATATCCGGGACCGCGACGACAAGGCGGCGCTGCACGCTTTCTTCGATGGCCAGTTCGGCGATCCCATCGACATCGCGCTGGGCAAGGTAAAAATCCGCGACGGACCGGAAGCCGAACGCTTCGCCCGGCTGTTCGACAAGGCGCGGACCCTTGTTGCGGAAGAACGCTTCCTCAACTGGCAAGTTGTGTTTCCCGGCGTGTGGTCCGACTGGCACGACGGCGTGTTACGCGGCGGCTTCGATGCGGTGATCGGCAACCCGCCCTGGGACCGCATGAAACTGCAACAGGTCGAATGGTTCGCGGTTCGCCGCCGCGAGATTGCTTTAGCGCAGCGCGCCACCGACCGCAAACGCATGATCGCGGCCCTGGCAGAAGCCGGGGATCCACTTGCCGACGATTTCATTAAAGGCCAGCGAGCGGGCGGAAGCCGGCGCACGCATGGCCCGTTCATCCGGCGAATATCCGCTGCTGTCCGGCGGCGATTTGAATATCTATTCGCTGTTTATCGAACGGGCGATGAAACTGGTCAAGCCCACGGGCATGGTCGGGCTTTTGACGCCTTCGGGGATTGCCTCGGATAAGACGGCGGCTAAATTCTTCAAGGGGGTGGCGACACAAGGGCGGCTCAAGGCGCTTTACGATTTTGAGAATAGACGGACACGCTATGACGCGCCGCCTTTCTTTCCAGATGTCGATAGCCGCTTCAAGTTTTGTGCGTTCGTTGCCAGTCCGTCACCGACACCGGATGCCGCGAAATGCGCCTTCTTTCTTCAAGATGTATCCGAACTCGATGACCCCGAACGCTGTTTTCCATTAACGGCGGAAGATTTCGCGCGGGTCAATCCAAACACCGGCACCGCGCCGATTTTCCGGTCCAGGCGAGACGCCAACCTGACAACGGCGATCTATGACCGCTTGCCCATCCTGGTAGACCGGTCGACCGGCGAAGCAGTAAAAAACATGGCCGGTGAAATATACGACAATGTTCCACATGACGAATCACTCCGGCCTGTTTCGCACGCGCCGCGAGCTTGAGGAGCAGGAAGGCGCATATCCCATCGGCGGCAACCGGTTCGGCGGTCCGGGCGGCGAGTGGGTGCCGCTCTATGAAGGTAAGATGGTCCAGGCCTTCGATCACCACGCCGCCAGTATCGTTATCAACCCCGCGAACCAGCACCGCCCCGCACAGCCGCAACCGGCAACCTTGAAGCAGCACCGAAACCCGGACTGGCTCCCCGATCCGCAATACTGGGTAATGGCGTCAAATTGCGGCTGGTCGCAGGAATTAACCTGGATACTTGGCTTTAAGGAAATTACGGCGCCTACGAATGTAAAGACCTTTATGGCAGCGCTTTTCCCGACGGTTGGTTTCGGAAACAAAGTTCCGATATTGAAACCGGAAACGGAATATCGCGATGATTGGCTGTTGGTCGCGAATTTCAACGCTGTTGTTTTTGATTTTGTTACCCGCCAAAAGGTTCAGGGCCAGACTTTGAACTTATTCATAGTCGAACAACTTCCCGTTGTTCTGCGGAAAAGCTATGACGCCGCTCATTTCGGACCGAAATCAGCCGGCGAAATTGTCCGCCAGGCCGTGCTGGAATTGACCTACACGGCGCACGACATGGCCCCGTTCGCCCGCGACATGGGCTATGTTGATGCGGCTGGCGAAGTGAAGCCGCCTTTCCGGTGGAACAAGGAACGCCGCCTGCATCTTCGCGCCAAGCTGGACGCCGTATTCTTCCATCTTTACGGCGTCACCGAGCGCGACGACGTGCGCTACATCTTTTCGACATTTCCCATCGTGGAGCGCAAGGAAATCGAGGCTTACGGCGATTACCGGTCGCGCGAACTCTGCCTTGCCTATATGAACGCGCTTGCCGCCGGCGACCCGGACGCGGAAATCAGGCCGTGATTGCGCGGCGCCAGCGCTACATGCGGTAGCGTTCCGGCATTTGCGGGCTGTTGGCGGGGTTGGTGTCGTGTTTGGTCATCGTGGCGACCAGCTTGGAATCCACCAGGGGCTGTAATGCCGCTTCCAGCGCATCGGCTTTTTGCTTGGCGTAGACTTCGTCGCCATCGACATAAAGCGTGAAGGCTTTGATGTATTTCGCTTCCTTGAGCGGGTCCTCGATCGTCGCCTTGGTCCAGGCATAGAGCGGATAGCCGTCAAGGCCATGCTTTTCGGCATCGGCGACATAGCCGGCGAAGGCGTCGAACTGGCATTTCAGCACCGCGTTATGCCGGCCGAGGATTTCCAGCAGCGGCTTGAGCGCCGGATCGCTGTGGTCGCGGCGCGCCGTTTGCGCCAGCGCGTCGTCGAGATTGATCCGGATTTGATAGAGCAACGGGTCGGACATGGCTGGTCTCCTTTGAACGGCGCGCAAGAATAGCATATGTTCGACACCCTGATCCAAGGAACCCACCATGACCGAGACATTCGACGCCATTGTCATCGGCGCCGGGGTGATCGGCGCATCGAACGCCTTTCATCTGGCCAAGCTAGGCGGGCTCAAGGTGTGTATCGTTGAACGCGACCAGGTCTGCACCGGCGGCACGGCGAAATCCTGCGCCATCGTGCGCAGCCATTATTCGGTGCCAACCAACACCGCGCTAACCGTCGCCAGCATCGCCATGTTCAATAATTTCAAGGACTGGCTGGAGGATGACGAGGCGGAATCCGGCTTTACCGGATGCGGCTATATCGTGGTTGCGCCGGACGGCGATATTGCCGGCAAGCTGACGGAAAACCTGGCCATGCAGGCGGGCGTCGGCGCCGACACCTTCGCGATATCGGCGGCCGATGCGCGCGAACTTCACCCGTTGTTGAACCTCGACGATGCGGCGGCGATCGGCTACGAGCCGCAATCGGGCTATGCCGACCCCTATCTGACGACGACCAGTTTCATCAACGCCGCGCGCCGCAAGGGCGTCGTGGTCAAGACCGGCTGCGCAGCACTTTCGTTGATCGTCCAGGGCGGCCGCATCGCCGGCGTGCAAACCGCGCACGGGCCGCTACATGCCGACACGGTGATCAGCGCGATCGGTCCGTGGTCGCGGGCGCTGGCCGAACCGGCCGGCATCGATATCGCACTTGAAGTATCGCGCCACGCGGTGCTGACGTTGCGCGCGGCGGCACCCTATGACCGCAATTTGCCGATCGTCAAGGATCTAACGACCGCGAACAAGATGTATTTCCGCCCGGCCAGCGGTGGAGACGTGCTGGTCGGCACCGGCGATTATGGCGACCCGGTTGCCGGGCCCGAGGCGATGGACGAAAATATAAGCGATGATTACGTCCTGTTGCTGGGCGGCCAGATCGGCCGTCGAATGCCCAGCTTCGCCGACGCATCGCTGACCGCAAGCTGGGTTGGCGCCTATGACGTGACGCCGGACTGGAACCCGGTGCTGGGATATGTTCCGGGCATCGACGGGCTGATGCTGAATTTCGGCTTTTCCGGCCATGGCTTCAAACTCGCCCCGGCCATCGGCAAGGTCCAGGCGCAGATCGTTCTCGGCCACAAAACCGACATCGACGTTGCCGGCTATTCGCTGGCGCGTTTTGCCGCTGGCCGGTTGCTGACCGGCGTGTATGGTGTCGGTTCAATGTCATAAGCGAGGGTGCGATGGTGGAAACGGCAATTTTCGAGGCGGGCGGCTATCGCTATGTCCGCCATGCGTTTCAGTATTCCGGCGGCGTGCTGGCCCTGGCCGGCTTCACGATCGAGCGCGCGCGCTTCGCCAAACCGTTGCCGCTGGCCGAAGGTTTCAAGGCGGTCGAGGCGCATCTTGCGGCGCTCGGGCGGCCTTTTACGTCGTTTTGCGCCTGTGAACTGCGTTCGCCGGTGCAATTCACCGAACAGGGCTTCATCGACTTCAACCGGCATTATGTGCAGACTTTGGAACGCTGGGGAATTTTCAAGGATGAGGAAAACCCGGTCGCCCGCTCGAATGTGTGCCCGCAAATCGATCCGCCGGGCGAGCCCAGCTTC
>PTKA01000155.1 GCA_002937525.1 Alphaproteobacteria bacterium MarineAlpha10_Bin3 | reverse complement strand
GTGGTCCGGTCGGCGCATTCTGGGTTAGTTTGACCGGCTCCACCTTGACGTTCTCGTTCACCGGGCTGGTGGTGGCGTCGGTGCTGTATTCATTGCCTTTCGCCGTGCAGCCGCTTCAGGTGGCGTTCGAGGCAAATGGCCGCGGTCCGCTCGAAGCCGCCTATATGCTGGGCGCCAGCCCGCTCGACGCCTTTATGACCGTTGCGTCGCCGATGGCGCTGCGCGGCTATCTGACGGCTATCGTGCTGTGTTTTGCGCATACGCTGGGCGAGTTCGGCGTCGTGCTGATGGTCGGCGGCAATATTCCGGGCGAAACCAAGGTCATCGCCATCGCCGTCTATGAGTATGTCGAGACATTGAATTACGCGGCGGCGCATACGCTGTCGGCCGGGCTGCTGATATTTTCGTTCGTGGTGCTGGTGCTGGTCTATGCGCTGAACCGGCAGTTTCCCATCCGCGTGGTGGCGGGGCCGCGGCGATGACCCGGCTATTGGCGCGATGCCGCGCCCGGTTTCCGGACTTCAGCCTCGACGCCGAACTCGATCTGCCGGTCGAGGGCGTGACCGCGCTATTTGGGCCGTCCGGCAGCGGCAAAAGCACCTTCCTACGCCTGATCGCCGGGCTGGACCGGGTGGCCGGCAACCGGATCACCGTTGAGGAGGAAATCTGGCAGGACGATGCGCGGGGCATCTTCATTGCACCGCACCGCCGCGCGATCGGTTTCGTATTCCAGGAAACCCATCTTTTCCCGCATCTTTCGGTGGCCGCCAATATCGCCTATGGGCTGAAGCGAAGCGGGCGGCGGCGGCAGGAATTTTCCCTCGATCAAGTCGTCGGCATACTCGATCTTGGCGGCTTGCTGGCACGCGCGCCCGGCACCCTGTCCGGCGGCGAGCGGCAGCGCGTGGCGATTGCGCGCGCCGTGCTGACCAGCCCGCGTTTGTTGCTGATGGATGAGCCGCTGGCGTCGCTCGACGCGGATCGCAAGGCGGAAATTTTGCCGTTCATCGAACGTCTTGGCCATGACCTCGGCGTGCCGATCCTCTATGTCAGTCACGCAATCGAAGAGGTGTTGCGGCTGGCCTCGACCCTGGCGCTGATCGACAAGGGCCGGATTATCGCCACCGGCCCGATCGAAGAAGTGACCTCGCGCCTCGATCTGCATCCCTATACCGGGCGGCTCGATGCCGGCGCGGTGCTGCGCGCGACGGTCCGTGCGCATGACCCCGCGCGCGGCATCACCCGGCTGGCCTTCAAGGGCGGTGAGTTGATCGTGCCGGAAATCGACGCGCCGCCCGGCTCGGCGATCAATGTGCGGATCCGCTCGCGCGATGTTGCGCTCAGCCTGGAAGCGCCGCTACGGACCAGCATCCTCAACATCCTGCCGGGAAAAGTCGTGCAGATCGCCGATGGCGACGGACCGCAAGCCCATGTGCTGCTCGATATCGGCAGCCCGTTATGGGCCCGGATTACCAAGCTTTCGGTGCGCGAATTGGCGCTGGCTTCGGGCGTGCCGATTTACGCGCTGATCAAGGCCGTCGCGGTCGACCGCCGAAGTCTGGGCCGGCCAACGGCGATGGACACCGCACTGGACCGGACCTGATCCGCCTTTACGATCCGGGCGCGTAGTTTGGAAAAAAGAGCTGCTGTCCGTTGACGCGAAACGCGGCGATGGCCTGCTGCCCGGCCGGGGAACCGAGCCAGTCGGTCAGTTTGCGCGCCGCTCCGGCGTTGACATGGGGATGGCGTTTCGGGCTCACCGGAATGACGCCGTACTGATTGAAAAGCCGGGGGTCGCCCTGGACCAGGATGTCCAGACCGCCTTTATTGCGAAATCCGATCCAGGTCGCACGGTCGGCCAGGACGTAGGCGCCGAGACCGCTGGCGATGTTGAGCGTGGCGCCCATGCCCGAGCCGGCCTCGCGGTACCAGGCGCCGGATGCGGTGGCCACGTCGATGCCGGCACTCTTCCATTGCCGCCGTTCGGCCCGGTGGGTGCCGCTGTCGTCGCCGCGCGAGACGAACAGCGACTGCCGCGCCGATATCGCCCGCAAGGCCACGCGGATATCGGTCAGGCCGCGAACGCCGGCCGGATCTTCAGCCGGCCCGAGCAGCACGAAGTCGTTATACATGATGGCCCGGCGCTCGCTGCCATAGCCCTTGGCCACGAGCGCTTTCTCGGCCTCGGCGTCGTGGACCAGCAGGATATCGGCATCGCCTCTGCGCGCCAGGCGCAGCGCCTGGCCGGTGCCGACCGCGATCACGCGTGTCTTGATACCGCTGGCGGCCTCGAACAGGGGCAGTAGATGGGCGAACAGCCCGGAGTTTTCCGTCGATGTCGTGGAGGCAAGCAGAAGTGCGCGTTCCGCCGCGCGGGACTGCGGTTGAATTGCGGCCAGGAAGCCGAAGATCAGCCAGATTGCGGTCGAGAATACGCGCCTTGTCGCCATCATATCGTTTACCAAGCTTGTGGCACCGAACCGGGCGCGCCATATTCACCCCATGAGCGACTATATCGTGAAACCGGATCCAACCGATAGCCGGCTGACGGCGCGGATCTCCGGTATCGATCAAAACGGCGACCACCAGGAAACATCGGTCGTGGTCGAACGGCCGCTGACCCTGTATCTGAACGGTCAGGAGATCGTCACCATGATGACGATCGGCGACTATCCCGACTATCTCGCCGTCGGCTATCTGTTAAATCAAAACATGCTGGGCCCGCAGGACCGTATTCTGGGCATCGACTTCGACGAGGATCTGGATGTCGTCGTCGTGCGTACCGACCGCAAAACCGATTTCGAGGACAAGCTGCGCCGCAAGACGCTGACATCGGGTTGCGCGCAAGGTACCGCATTCGGCGATTTGATGGAACGATTCGACGATATTCGCCTGCCCGGCGACGCGGTGCTGAAAACATCGTGGCTGTATGCCCTGACCAAGAGCGTCAACACCACGCCGAGCCTGTATCTTGAGGCGGGGGCCATTCATGGGTGCGTGCTGGCGCAAGGGCCGGATCCATTGCTGTATATGGAGGATGTGGGGCGGCACAATGCCATCGACAAAATCGCCGGCTATATGGCCATGCACGAAATCGCGGCGGCCGATAAGATATTCTACACCACAGGCCGGCTGACCTCGGAGATGGTGATCAAGACCGTACAGATGGGCATCCCGATTCTGATATCGCGCTCCGGGTTCACGGTGTGGGGCGTGGAATTGGCGCGGCAGGCTGGATTGACCCTGATCGGGCGCGCCCGCGGCCACCGCTTCCTGGCGCTGTCCGGGACGCAACGCATCCTCTATGACGCCGATCCCAAGCGCGTACCGGCGGAATCGGCCGGATCGCGACGTAAGGCGTCCAGCGCCTGATTGCAAGGAGCGCCGATGACGGAAGCCACAAACCAGGCCGGCCCGGCGGCCCAGGATACCGGCGAAATTCTGCATGGTATCGACGCCGCCATCGATGAGAACGCCGAGTGGATGCAGCGGTGGCACCGGGCGATCATCTGCGGCGAAGCGCCCGACCCCAGCGTCGTCTCGCAATACGCACAGTTCCTGTCGCGCTTCGGAAGCTGGATGGATCTCAACAGGGACCAGGGGCTGCTCGATCAAGCGGCATTTCGCGCGCTTGGCCGGGCCCATGAGGACATGCATGAATTCGGCCGCTTCCTCGCCTTGAAGGCGGCCGAAGGCGAGGCGATCCCGACCGTCGAGTATGGTGCGTTTGTGGAAAAGGTGCGGCTTTTCAATACCCAGGCGCGCCGGATTCGCGACGCCTTCCGCATGGCGGTCTCGGAGCTCGATCCGCTGACCGGGGTGCCGAACCGGCAGATCATGATGCAGGTTCTGGAGCGCGAGCGTGAACGGGCGCTGCGCACCGGCGTACCATGTTGCATCGTGCTGGCCGATATCGACTATTTCAAGGCGGTGAACGATAGCCATGGCCATGTTGCCGGGGATCACGTCCTGCGCACCGTCGCCGGCCGGTTTCTCGCCAATCTGCGGCGCTATGACGAAATTTTCCGCTATGGCGGCGAGGAGTTCCTGATCTGTCTGCCGAGCGCCAACGCCGAGCGGGCGTCGGAGATTGTCGAACGGCTACGCCAATCCCTGGCGAACGCACCGGTGCCGCTGCCTGACGGCGGCGAGCTGCCAATTACCGCGTCGTTTGGGCTCTGCCTTGCGGCGGCGCGCGTGCCGTTGAAACAGACCATCGAATTTGCCGATGCGGCACTTTACCAGGCCAAGGACGAGGGCCGGAACCGGCTTCGTCTTTGGCAACCAGGCGAACCGGCATGACCGGCGGCGCGCCGATCGCCGGTCTCTTGCTGGCCGGGGGATTGTCCCGGCGAATGGGCGGCGGCGACAAATGCCTGCGCATGCTTGGCGGGACGACGATTCTTGCGCGGATTGCCGCCTGCATCGCGCCCCAGGTCGGGCCTTTGGCCTTGAACGCCAATGGCGATGCCGCCCGTTTCGACGATTTCGGTCTGCCGGTGCTGCCCGATGTCATGCCCGGCAACGCCGGGCCGCTTGCCGGCGTGCTCACCGGTCTGGAATGGGCGTCGGCGCGAGGTTGCAGCTGGCTGGCGACCATTCCGACCGACGCGCCGTTCCTGCCGCCAGATTTGATCGGGCGGATGGTGGATGCGGTTGCCAGCGAGGGTAGCGATATGGCCTGTGCCGCCTCGGCGGGCCGCAACCATCCGGTTGCCGGGCTCTGGCCGGTGCGGCTGCGCGCGGCGCTGCGCCACGCAATGACGGTGGAAAATATCCGCAAGGTCGACCGGTGGACCGGAGGTTACGAATTATCGGTCGTTGAATTCACCAGCGCCCCCTACGATCCATTCTTCAATGTCAACCGGCCCGAAGACCTTGAGCGGGCCGAAGAAATCATGGCGCTGGTGGATACGATCTGAGCGATGGCGTTGCCCGGCCGAAGCGCGGTTCCGCGAGGCCCGATTCATCATTCCGCCAGGCCCCAGATTCGGCCCTCGCGTTTGCCATGGCGCGTGTAATGTTCGCGGGCGCCGAAAATTCCCAATGATCCGTCACGGCCAAAGACTTAG
>PTKA01000154.1 GCA_002937525.1 Alphaproteobacteria bacterium MarineAlpha10_Bin3 | reverse complement strand
GCATGGCGAGGAAGCGGTATCGGCGCTGGTCAATCTGGGCTATTCGCGCGGCGATGCCTTCGGCGCAATCGCCCGGGCCGGCAAACAACTCGGCGGATCGGCGCCGCTGGATGAGTTGATTCGCACCGGTCTGCGGGAGATGACGCAGTGAGTGACGCGCCCGATCGCATCATTGCACCCGATTTCAACGCGGCCGATGCGCCCGAAGCGTCGTTGCGGCCGCAGCGGCTGGACGATTTTATCGGACAGCGCACGGTCTGTGAAAATTTGTCGATTTTCATCCAGGCCGCGCGCGGCCGGGACGAGGCGCTCGATCACACCATATTTTTCGGCCCGCCAGGCCTTGGCAAGACCACCTTGGCCCAGATCGTCGCGCGCGAACTTGGCGTCAGCTTTCGGATGACTTCCGGGCCGGTTTTGGCCAAGGCGGGCGACCTGGCGGCCCTGTTGACCAACCTGCAGCCGCGCGATGTTCTGTTCATCGATGAAATTCACCGCCTACACCCGGCGGTGGAAGAAATACTCTACCCCGCGATGGAGGATTACCAGCTCGACCTTATCATCGGCGAGGGACCGGCGGCGCGCTCCATCCGCATCGATTTACCGCCGTTCACCCTGGTCGGGGCGACGACCCGCACCGGGCTGATTACCGCACCGCTGCGCGAGCGGTTTGGCATCCCCTTGCGCTTGAATTTCTACTCCGAAGCTGAATTGCAGCGCATCGTCGAACGCGGCGCCAAGGGGCTGGACATGGCGCTTGAGAGCGACGGCGCGGCTGAAATCGCGCGCCGCAGCCGTGGCACGCCGCGCGTGGCCGGCCGGCTATTGCGTCGGGTTCGTGATTTCGCCTCGGTTGCTGGACACACCATGGTAGATGCGGCCATCGCCGATGGCGCGCTGGCCAAACTCGACATCGACGCCTTGGGGCTGGATGAGATGGATCGCCGCTTCCTGCGCTGCATCGCCGAAAATTACGGCGGCGGGCCGGTCGGCGCCGATACGCTGGCGGTGGCGCTGGCCGAACAGCGCGATGCGATCGAGGAAGTCATCGAACCCTATTTGATCCAGCAGGGGCTGATCCAGCGCACCGCGCGCGGCCGGATGCTGGCGCTCAAGGGATGGGCGTATCTGGGACTTGATGCGCCCTCCAGGATCGCGGAACAGCCCGACCTGCTGGACCAAAACGATCCCCTGGAGGCCGGCAATGGGTGAGGCGGCGCATGTCTTCAACCTTCGGGTTTATTACGAGGATACCGATGCCGAGGGCATCGTATATTACGCCAATTACCTGAAATTCGCCGAGCGCGGCCGCACCGAAATGCTGCGCGCGGCCGGTATCGAACATTCGGTTTTTTGGCGAACCCACGGGATCGGCTTCGCGGTGCGCAAGGTGACGGCGGATTACCTGCGGCCCGCCAGGCTGGACGACGCCCTGGCGGTGTATACCCGCATGGCATCGATCCGCGGCGCGTCGTTAATCGCTGAGCAGATCATCCGGCGGGGTGCCGAAGACCTGGCGCGGCTGCTAGTTCGGATCGCCTGCGTGACCCGCGAAGGCCGGGTAGCGCGGCTCCCGCAAACATTGCGCGCGGCACTCAATAATTTTCAATCCGACATATAACGGGAAGGCTCCATGGATCAATCGGTCATACAGGCAACCGAACTCGCGGGATCGGTCGATGCGCTCAATTTTTCAATGTGGAGCCTGTTCATGCAGGCGACATGGATCGTGAAAATCGTGCTGATAGTCCTGCTGCTCGCCTCGGTCTGGAGTTGGGCCATCATTTTCGAGAAACTGTGGCGCCTCCATCACTTGCAGCGCGCGGCTACCGGATTCGAGGACGAATTCTGGTCCGGTGGATCGCTCGATAAATTGTATGAAAAGGTTAGTCAAAGACCGGAAAACCCGATGACGGCCATTTTCGTGGCGGCAATGCGCGAATGGCGGCGCTCCAGCGGTCGAGGATTGCAACGCAGCGAGTTATCCCATGCCAGCCTGCAGCAGCGAACCGAGCGCATTATGCACGTCACATTGGGCCGGGAAATGGAACGGCTGGAACGCAACATGACGTTTCTCGCCTCGGTCGGATCGACGGCGCCGTTCGTCGGGCTGTTCGGAACGGTCTATGGCATCATGAACAGCTTTCAGTCGATCGCGCTTACCAAGCAGACCAGTCTCGCCGTCGTGGCGCCCGGCATTGCCGAGGCGCTGTTCGCCACCGCGCTCGGATTGGTCGCGGCAATTCCAGCCGTGATCGCCTATAACAAAATTTCCAACGATCTTGGCCGCTATGCCAGCCGGCTGGAAGCCTTCGCGCATGAGTTCACGGCAATCTTCTCCCGGCAACTCGAGGAGGCGGAGTGACGCATGAGCTTCAATATCTCGGGCGGTGGCGGCTATCGGGGAAGCGGCAAATACCGCTACCCGCCCATGACGGAAATCAACGTGACGCCGTTTGTCGATGTTATGCTTGTTCTACTGATCGTTTTCATGGTCACGGCCCCCTTGCTCACGGTGGGCGTGAAAGTAGATCTACCCAAGACCCGCGCCGCCACGATCGTCGATACGGTGGAGCCGCTGGAGATTACGATCGATGCGCAAGGGCAGATTCATCTCAAGGAGACGCCGATCGAACTGGACCGCCTGGTGCCGAGATTGAAAGCAATCACCGGCGCCAACCCGGATGTTCCAATCTTCATCCGGGCCGACGCCTCGGTCAGCTATGGTCAGGTCATGCGGGTCCTGGGGGAAATCAGCGCATCTGGATTTCGCAAGGTAACCCTGCCGACCAGGCTACCCGATATCGCGAGAGTCAACAGGTAACCCGTCGCGATGCGCTTAACGGCAGCCCTTTCCATTATGTTTCATTCGGCGATCATATTGTTCGTCTGGCTTGGCGTGCCCTCAATTCGGCCGCTGATTACACCCGAACAGTTAATCGAGGTTGCGCTTGTGACGGAAACCGCGACGCCCAAGCCGAAGCCTGCGCCCGAACCAAAGCCGGCGGTCAAACTGCCGCCACCACCGCCACCGCAAGTCTCCGTGCCGGAACCAAAACCGGAACCCGAAGCCGTGCCATTGCCGAAGCCGGTCAAAATGCTAAAACCAAAACCCAAACCGAAGTTAAAACCAAAATCGAAGCTAAAACCAAAACCCAAGCCAAAACCGCAGGCGCGGCGTCCCAGACCCAAATCGAAGCCAAAACCGCCACCCAAACCAAGCGATTTCGCCTCGGTCCTGAAAACCGTCAGCAAACTGAAAAAGGCGCCGCCGGTCAAAACCGAGCCCAAGGCGAAAAAAGCGAAACCCGCGCCGGATTTTCAAAAACAGGTGGCCGAAGCATTGAAACGCAAGCGCAAGCCAGCGCCGCGCCTGGATTCGGCACTCTCGGCCAGCAAATTGATCGCCACGATCCGCCACCAGATCGAGGCGTGCTGGAGTATGCCGGCCGGCGCGCGCGGCGCCGACAACATGGCGGTGGAAATCCGTATCTTGATGAATCCGGACGGGCGCGTCCGATCGGCCACCATAGTCGATACCCGGCGCGCGAGCCGCGATCCCTTCTATCGCGCAATGGCGGAAAGCGCGTTGCGCGCGGTATTGAATCCGCGCTGTCAACCGTTGCAGTTGCCGCTGGACAAATTCGATGAATGGCAAGAGATAGTCTTGTACTTCGATCCGAGAGATATGTATTAAAATGCAGATAAAATCCCGGTTTTTCGTGTACTGTTTGGCGACCGCCCTGGTCTTCACATTCGTGGAGGTAGCGCAGGCCGAGCTTCGGGTCGATATTCGGCGTGGTTATGTTGAACCCCTGCCCGTGGCGGTAACCGAGTTCAGCGGCATCACATCGCCGAAAGCGCAGATGGGCCGCGATATGTCTGGCGTGATCGCCGCCAATCTTGAGCGTTCCGGCCTGTTCAAGCCGCTCGATCCGCGCGCCTTCATTCAAAATGCCAGTTCCCTGCGGGTCCGACCGCGATTTTCAGATTGGCGTGTGATCAACGCCCAGGCATTGGTGCAGGGCAATATCAAGGTCCAGCCAGACGGCCGGATGCGCGTCGAATTTCGGCTTTGGGACGTCTTTGCCGAGGCCCAGATGACCGGGCTCGCCTACTTCACCGAACCGCAGAATTGGCGCCGGGTTGCCCACATCATATCCGACGCCATATACAAACGGATCACCGGCGAAGATGGCTATTTCGACACGCGTATCGTTTTCGTCGCCGAAAGCGGTCCGCGCGACCGGCGGATCAAACGGCTGGCCATCATGGACCAGGACGGCGCGAATTTCCGTTTTCTCACCGACGGCTCGGCGCTGGTCCTGACCCCGAGATTTTCGCCCACGACCCAGGAAATCACCTATCTGTCGTTCTACAACAATGTTCCGCGCGTGTATTTGTTCGATATCGAGACCGGGCGCCAGGAAGTGCTCGGCAATTTCAAGGGGATGACCTTCGCCCCGCGCTTCAGCACCGATGGTCAATCGGTGCTGATGTCCTTCGCGCTGAACGGCAATTCGGAAATCTGGCGGATGGATCTTAACACCCGCAAGGAAACCCGGTTGACCAATAATCCCGCCATCGATACCTCGCCCAGCCCGTCGCCGGATGGGAAATACATTACGTTCAACTCGGACCGGGGCGGATCGCCGCAACTCTATGTCATGGATTGGAATGGCAAGAACGTCCGGCGAATCAGTTTTTCCCGCGGCCGCTATGCAACGCCGGTCTGGTCGCCGCGCGGCGACTTGATCGCCTTCACGAAACAAGTCGGCGGCAAGTTCCATATTGGCGTCATGCGCCCGGATGGCAGCGGCGAGCGGCTGCTCTCGGAGAGTTTCCTGGATGAATCGCCAACGTGGGCGCCGAACGGTCGAATATTGATGTTTTTTCGCGAAACGCCGAGCGATTCAATGGGACGAGGGGGATCGGCCAAACTTTATTCAATCGATCTGACCGGATACAATTTGCGCGAAGTCGTGACAGCCGGGGATGCGTCCGATCCAGCCTGGTCACCGCTCAATCCCTAAATTTATTCAGAAAACCATGTAAAACGTGCCACGAAGTGAGGTTCTCCCCA
>PTKA01000153.1 GCA_002937525.1 Alphaproteobacteria bacterium MarineAlpha10_Bin3 | reverse complement strand
TCTGGCGTTGCGGTCCCATAATGCGGTGTCCAGGATACTGATCGCGCGCATCACCGACCCGGCCCGGCCCTGTAGCAGGGATTCCTGATACATTTGCACCCACAGCCCCTCGACCCGGAACGGGTCTTCGCCGCGCAGCACCGGGGCCAGCAATTCACGCACCGCCAGCGCCACCAGCGGCCCGCCGCCGCTGCCGACATAGCAGAAACCGATCCCCTTATGGCCGTCATCGGCTTCGACTTCGACGATGCAGTAATCGCGGTGATGCACCATGCGGCTCGACATCGAGGTCGGATTGTCGAGCGGGACGCGCAGGCTGCGCGCGCGGATTTCGGTAATCTTCGGTCCCATGCGAATGTTCCTTATTCGGCGGCGGCGCTGGCGATCTGGCGGGCGACCAGGCGGGCGTAGGAACCGCCTTGCGCCAGCAGTTCGGCGTGTTTGCCCGATTCAACGACCCGGCCCGCCGCCATGACGACGATCAGATCGGCGTTGCGGATGGTCGACAGGCGGTGCGCCACAATAACAGTGGTGCGGTCGGCCATCAGCGCATCCAGCGCGCCGCGCACCGCTTGTTCATTGACGGCGTCGAGATGCGAGGTCGCCTCGTCCAGGATCAGCACCGGCGCGTCTTTGAGGAACGCGCGCGCGATCGCGACCCGCTGGCGCTGCCCGCCGGAAAGCCGCATGCCGCGCTCGCCGACGCGGGTGTCCAGCCCATCGGGAAGCGAATCGACAAAATCGGCCAGCGCCGCGCGGCGCAAGGCATCGACCACTTCGGCGTCGCTCGCATTTGGCCTGGCGATGCGGATATTGGCGCCCAGGGTATCGTTGAACAGATAGGTATCCTGCGCCACCAGCGCGATCCGGGCGCGCAGATCGTCGAGTTCGAAATCGCGCAGATCGTGGCCGTCCATGCGCACGACGCCCGAATCCGGGTCCCAGAACCGCATCAGCAGATGGGCCAGCGTGCTCTTGCCCGCACCCGACGCGCCGACCAGCGCCACCGTGCCGCCGGCCGGCACCATCATGCTGACGCCGGACAGCGCCTGCCGGTTGCCGCCGAAATACGAAAACCCGACATTTTCCAGCTCCAGACTGGCCCCGCCGCCGGCCGGCGCCGGCACGCCCGGCCCATCGGTTACCGGCACCACCTCATTTTCCACCGCATAAAGCCGGCGCGTCGCCCCCAATGTATCGGCAAGCTGCCGTCCGACATTGGCGATCTCGGAGATCGGCAGGAACGCGGCCATCGCCAGCAGGCTCAGCATCGGCAGCATCGCCCGGTCAAGCGCGCCGTCATTGACCAAAATCACGCCAACAACGATGACGACCAGCCCGCCCAGCCCGGTGGCGGCCTCCAGAAACGCGGTCTGGATGGTCAGATCGCGAAAGAACGGCAGGCGGATGCGGTGATGCCGTTCGACCTGTTCGATGAAGGCGCGGCCACGGTCGCCTTCGCGCTGGAAGGCGGCGATTTCGCTCAATCCCTGAATGGTATCGACGCTGAACGCGTTCAACTCGCCCAGCATCTCGCGGGCGCGCGAACCCAGCCGGTCGATCCGCTTGCGCATGAAGAACGGGCTGAGCGCCACCGCGCCAAGGAACGGCAGCAGCGCCAGCGCCATCTGCCAGCCAAAGGCGAACAATGTCGCCATGACCACGGCCGGAACCAGGGCGGCGACGAACGCCGGCGCCACCGTATGGGCGAAGAAAAATTCGACCAGCTCAACATCGTTCGTTGCCATGCCGACAAGGTCGCCGCTCCGCCGCCGCAGCAAGTACGCCGGCGCCAGCCGGTCAAGCTGATTGAACAAAGCGATCCGCATATTGGCCAGCAGCCGGAACGCCATGTCATGCGCGATCCAGGATTCAAACCAGTGCAGGATACCGGCCAGCGGTGCCATCACCGCCAGCACGATCAGCAGATCGTCGAACGGTTCGCCGTGTTTAAGTGCGGCCACGGCCAATGCGCCGACCACGCCGATGCCGATCAGCGCCACGACGCGGGCAACGCCAAACAAGAAGGTCAACGTCAGCTTGGCCTTGTGCGGCGCTATATGCGTGAACAGCGCCGCCGTCGCCTGCGCCCAGCCAAGCCCTTCGGCGCGCAGAATCGAATCGGTTGGTTCCAGCGGATCGAAATGCGCCACCTCGCCGCCATCGGCGGCCTGTTTGCCATCATCAATGGCAGCACCTGCAGTGTCGTCGCCTTCCGCCTGGGCAGCCATCAGCGCGTAATACGCGCCGCGCCGCGCCATCAGGGCGCCATGGGTCCCGCTCTCGCAGACATGGCCGTCGTCGAGCACCAGGATGCGGTCGGCGTCGATCACGCTGGACAGGCGGTGGGCGAAGATCACGGTCGTGCGCCCTTTCATCAACCGGTCGAGCGCCTGCTGGATCACCGCCTCATTCTGCGCATCGACCGCCGACAAGGCCTCGTCGAGAACCAGGATCGGCGCGTCGCGCAGCAACGCGCGGGCAATGGCGACCCGCTGGCGCTGTCCGCCGGACAGGCGGATGCCGCGCTCGCCGACCACGGTTGCATAGCCCTGCGGCAGGCGAGAAATAAATTCATGCGCGTTGGCCGACCGGGCGGCGGCTTCCAGTTCGGCCTGGGTCGCATCGGGTTTGCCGAAGCGCAGATTGTCTTCGACCGTGCCGTGAAACAGATAGGTATCCTGGCTGACGACCGCGAGCTGGGCCCGGATATCGGCAAAGGACAGCGCCTTCAGATCATGGCCGCCAAGCCGGACGACGCCCTGCTCCGGGTCGTGGGTGCGCAGCAGCAGCTTGACGATCGAGGATTTTCCCGACCCGCTTGGCCCGACGATACCGACCCGCTCGCCCTCGGCGACAGTGAAATCGAGGTCGCGGTGGGCGGCGCGCCGGCCACCGGGATAGGTGAAATCGATATGCTCGAAGGCAATGCTCGCCGCCATCCTGCCCGGCCTCAAAGGCGCGTCCGGCGAGGCGACCGGCGGGGCCGCGTCCAGCAGATCGAAGATGCCGATGGACGCCGCCTGCGCGACCATGCCCTGATGCAGCAAGATGCGCAGTTCGCGCAACGGCCGGAACACCTCGATCCCCATCATCAGGATTATCAGCAGCGCCTGAATGCTCATATCGCCATCGACCACCCGGTACGCGCCGATCGCGAGCGTCGCCGCCGCACCGATCGCGATGCCGGCATCCGTGATACCGCGCGACAACGCACTGGTCGCCAGCAGCCACATCGTGCTGCGGAACAGATCATGCGCCTTGGTCGCCAGCAGGCGGGCCCGCGCCCCGCTCTGCCCGAACGCCTTGAGCGTGCCCAGCCCCTGCACCGAATCGAGGAATTCGGCCGCAAACGCCTTGTAACTGCGCGACCGCCACAGGCTGTTGCGCTTGTCCCAGGCATGAAACGCCTGCGACGCCGCCATCGTCACCAGGGCGGCGCCGGTCAGCACCAATGCGGAGGGGAGATCCAGAAACACAACGAACGCAAAGATACCGACCGGGGTCAGCGCCGACACGAACAGTTGCGGCAGATATTGACCGAAATAGACTTCGAGCTGTTCGACCCCATCGACCATCGCCAGGATCACGTCGCCGGTGCGCTCCAGTCCGAAATAAGCCGGGCCAAGCGCCACCACCTGGTCATAGAGTTGCCGCCGGATATGCAGTTGCACGATGGCGGCGGTCCGGTGGGCGACCATGTTGCGGATATATTCCAGCACGCCGCGCAGCGCCATGATCGCCGCCACCGCGGCAAACGGCCAGACCAGATCGGCAAACGGCGCGCCGGCGAAGACCCGCCCCAGCAGCCAGCCAAGCAGGGCCAGCCGCGCCACGCCGACCGCCGCGGAGGCCAGCCCGACCAGCACCGCCCAGAAGATGCGCAGCCTGACACCCTGGGTAAACTGCCAAAGGCGGCGGTCGAAATACAACGCTTTTGCTCCTCTCGAACCCCATCGCGCAAAGGCAATATAGGGTGAAATCTATTCCTTGCGGGCCGGCCTGGATGCAATCGCACCGGACGCCTCCAGGGCGTCGAGTGCCACATCGGACAGCGCCAGTTCGCGCGACAGCACGGTTCGCGTATCGCTGCCCAGCGCCCGTCCGGCCCAGCGTATGGCGCCAGGCGTTTGTGAAAACTTCGGCACCACGCCCGATAGCATGACCGTGCCCAGCTCGTCATGCGGCGTCTCGACGATCATGTCGCGCGCGGCGAATTGCGGATCCTGGAATACATCGGCGATGGTATAGATCGGGGCCGCCGGCACGTCGCTGGCGACCAGATGCTGGTATATTTCATCCAGCGCCCATTGAGCGCTCCATTGCGCGACGATCTCCAGCAGCGCGCCGGTGTTAGCGGTGCGGTCGGCGCCGTCCACGAAGCGCGGGTCGTCGGCCAGTTCCGGCCGCTCCATGGCCGCCGCCAGCCGGCGAAAGGTCGAGGTGTTGCCGGCGGCAATATGGATCCATTCGCCATCCTTGACCGGAAACAGGCTGTTGGGCACATGGCCGGGCAACTGGCCGCCAGCGCGGTTGGGCACGAAGCCGAGCTTCTCATAGGCCGGAATGAAACTTTCCATCATCGAGAACGCCGATTCATACAACGCCACATCGATGATCTGACCGCGCCCGGTCTCGTCGCGCTGGCGCAGGGCGGCCAGCGCGCCAAGCGCGCCATACATCCCGGCCACATAGTCGGTGAGCGGCGTCGCCACTCTGGCCGGCGGCCGGTCCGGGTCGCCGGTGATGCTGCGCAGACCGCTCAACGATTCGCCGATAATGCCGAACCCGGCGCGTTCGCTATACGGCCCGCTTTGCCCATAACCACTGATTCGGACCAGGATAAGGGCTGGATGCGAAGCCGCGATATCGTCATAGCCCAGGCCCCATTTTTCCAGCGATCCGGGTTTGAAATTTTCGATCACGACATCGAATTTCGGCATCAACCGGCGCACGATGTCGCGGCCATCGTCGGATTTGAGGTTGATGGCGATCACTTCCTTGTTGCGGTGCATGCTCGCCCACCACAGCGATTTGCCCTCGAAATGATGACCGATCATGCGCAGCGGATCGCCGTGCGGCGATTCGACCTTCA
>PTKA01000152.1 GCA_002937525.1 Alphaproteobacteria bacterium MarineAlpha10_Bin3 | reverse complement strand
CGCCAGTTATATGATCTTGTTGGGTGGGGGTGCATCATGACGGATGCGCCGCAAGTGTTGCTGGCCTACCTGTCCCGCTTGTCGCCCCTGCGGGTAATGTCCTAGCCTTGAACCAGCTTCTCGAGGGCTTGCTTGGCCAAGACACCACACAGTTGTTCCGTGCTCCTGCTGGTACTGCAGGGTTGTTTCATCTCAGGGGCGCCGATGCCGTGGAGCCAGATCTTGGTGTTGTTTATGTGGACTGCGTTGCCGCCCACAATGTGGGGTTTGCAGGTGACAGTAGCTTTACCCGAGAGTGCAGAGCCAGATCAGTCCCAACTCTATTCAACCAAAATTGGTGGACTGAGTGGTGGACTGATTGAGTAATTTTCTTAAAATTGTTGCTGAATATAGGAAAGTGGCGTCCCCAGGGGGAGTCGAACCCCCGTTTCCGGCGTGAGAGGCCAGCGTCCTAGGCCACTAGACGATGGGGACAGCGGCTTCTTCTAGCAATCGGCGCGCCGCCGCGCAACCGGATTCGCGGGCGCAAATGGGGTCAGGGCGCGTGGCGGCGGGCGCTGGCGATAAAGGCATCGACCGCCGCCGCCGGGGTATCGAAGGCGGTGACCAGGCGGATGCAGTCGGGACCGCCGGCAATCCAGGGATAGAAGGCGAATTCGTCCGCCGCCAGCCCGTCGCGGATCGCCGCCGGCAGCGAGACAAACAGCTCGTTCGCTTCGACGCGGTACAAAAAATCGACGGTCTTGATCGCGCCCAGCCCTGCGGCCAGCCGGGCCGCCATGGCGTTGGCGTGGCGCGCATGGCCGAGCCAGAGATCGTCCGCGAGATAGGCGTCGAGTTGCGCCGAAAGGAACCGCATCTTGGAGAACAGATGGCCGGCCCGCTTGCGGCGAAAGCGCAATTCGTCCAGCTTGCCGGGGCGAAAAAACAGCACCGCTTCGGCCGCGAGCGCGCCGTTCTTGGTCGCGCCAAACGACAGCGCATCGACCCCGGCGCGCCACGTCGCATCGGCCGGGCTGCAACCAAGCGCTACCAGCGCATTGGCGAAACGCGCGCCGTCGATATGCAAGCCCAGCCCGTGCGATCGGCAAAGTTCCGATATCGCGGCGATTTCGTCCAGACGGTAAACCGTCCCCGCTTCGCTCGACTGGGTCAGGCTGACGGCGGCCGGCTGGACATGATGTTCGATTCCGGCCCAGCCCTGGTCCAGCGCCGCCGCGAGCCCGGCCGCGTCCAGCTTGCCATCGGGCCCGTCGAGCGCCACCAGCTTGGCGCCGCCGGTAAAGAACTCCGGCGCACCGCATTCATCGACATTCACATGACTATCGCGGTGGCAATAGACCGCGCCGTAAGGTGGGCACATCGCGGCCAGCGACAGCGCATTCGCCGCCGTGCCGGTGGCGACGAAATGGACCGCCAGATCGGTTTCGAATATTTCCGCCAGACGTTTTTCCACCCTGGCCGTCAACGGGTCGGCGCCATAGGGCATCATTGCCCCGGCGGCGCCGGCATTGGTCAGCGCCTGGAGTATTTCCGGCGCGGCACCGGCGACATTGTCGCTGCAAAAATTCCATCCCTTCATGGCGCGGCTTTCAGCCGGATGACGCCCAGTGCCGCACCACTGGCCAGATCGAATATCCGGATTTCGGCCCCACCTTTCGCCAGCCGCAGCGAAACCACCAAGCGGCCGTCCGCCACCGACGTTCCGCTGACCGAGGCCCCGGCCGGCATTTGCGATTCGACCAGACCGAACGGCATTCGGGCCGCGGACAGCGTTTCCGGCGCGTCATCACCCAGATTCAGCAAGCCATAGACCAGAAACCCCATGGCGATAAAAATCAGGATACCCATGAAAACGACGAGGGCCTTGAGCGCCTGCATGCTATGATTCCCGCTTCAATATCGAGTTTACGATTCGCTCCTGACCATGGCCCAACAAATTCTGACCCATCGCGTTGACGAAAGCGATTCCGGCGACCGGATCGACCGGCGTCTCGCCAGCGCCTTCACGGCATTTTCTCGAACCCGGCTGAAAGCCTTGATCGAAAGCGGTGCCGTATGCGCCGGCGGGCGGACGATAACGGAGCCGTCCTACAGGGTCAAACCCGGCGAAATCCTGACCGTAGACGTTCCGGACGCCGTGCCGGCGGAACCGGAAGCCCAAGCCATCGCGCTCGAAATCCGCTACGAGGATGACGATCTTCTGGTCGTTGACAAGCCGGCTGGCCTTGTGGTCCATCCCGCCCCCGGCAGCCCGGACCGCACCCTGGTCAACGCATTGCTGGCGCATTGCGGCCCGAGCCTGTCCGGGATCGGCGGCGTGCGCCGCCCCGGCATCGTACACCGCATCGACAAGGACACCAGCGGCCTGCTGGTGGTCGCCAAGAACGACGCCGCCCATGCCGGACTGGCGGCGCAATTCGCCGCGCACAGTATCGAGCGCGCCTATCTCGCCGTGGTCTGGGGCCGCCCGGTTCCGCCGCGCGGCCGTATCGACGCAAACATCGGCCGCAATCCCCGCAACCGCAAGAAAATGGCCGTGGTGCCACGCGGCAAACCGGCGCGCACCCATTACGCGGTGCAGCGGAATCTGGGGCTCGGCGCCTGCATCCTGGAATGCCGGCTCGAAACCGGCCGAACGCACCAGATTCGCGTGCATTGCGCCCATATTGGCCATTCGGTGATCGGCGATCCCCTGTATGGCGGCCGCAATCCGGGCCGGTGGGCAACCTTGCCGCCGGCGGCATTGGCGATGGTCCGCGGCTTCGATCGCCAGGCGCTTCACGCGCATGTGATTGGCTTTGACCATCCTCTTCGGGATGAAAAAATTCGTCTCACCAGTGAAATACCCTGTGACATCAAGGATTTGATAAAAATTCTGGCGTCCGGGGCTGGAGATTAATAATACATATTTTTTGTGGACAACCTTGTATTACGATAACGAATGCTTAAATAACCTATCGTAAGCTGGCTCTGGCGGAGCCGTCGCCGGATCGGCGGGGCCGCGCATTGACGGCGGTTAGGTTAGCAAACTGGAGCATCGTTGACATGGCGACCACTCTCCCGACCCTGGCGATCAGCCCGGAAGGCAATCTGCAACGATACCTCGATTCCATTCGGGCGTTCCCGATGCTGACGAAGAACGAAGAATACATGCTGGCCAGGTCCTATCTGGAGCATGACGACGTCGAGGCCGCGCATAAAATGGTCACCAGCCATCTTCGCCTGGTGGCGAAAATCGCGACCGGTTACCGCGGTTACGGTCTGCCGCTGAACGAACTGATTTCGGAAGGCAATATCGGGCTCATGCAGGCGGTCAAGCGGTTCGATCCGGAGCGCGGATTCCGTCTCGCCACCTATGCGATGTGGTGGATCCGGGCGTCGATCCAGGAATACATCCTGCATTCCTGGTCGCTGGTGAAGATCGGCACGACGGCGGCGCAAAAGAAGCTCTTTTTCAATCTGCGCAAACTGAAAGGCCGGTTGAACGCCATCAATGACGGCGAGCTGTCGCCCGAAATCGTCACCAAAATATCCACCGAACTCAGCGTTCCCGAACATGACGTCATCTCGATGAACCGGCGCATGGCCGGCGGCGATCACTCGCTTAACGCGCCGCTGCGCGCCGACGGCGATGGCGAATGGATGGACTGGCTGAAAGACGATTCGGACAACCAGGAAACCATCGTCGCCGAGAACGAGGAACTGGGCAAGCGCAGGGTGCTGTTGCACCAGGCCATGGAAGGGTTGAACGAACGCGAACGGCATATTCTCAACGAAAGGCGGCTCAAGGAGGATCCGTCGACGCTGGAAGAACTGAGCAAGGTTTACAATATCAGCCGCGAACGCGTCCGGCAGATCGAGGTGCGGGCCTTCGAGAAACTACAAAAGGCGATCCGTAACGCAGCCGTGGAACAGCGTCTCGCCATCGGGGTCTGAGCGCGGCGCCGTCGACGGGAGCGGCCAGTCGTTTCACGACTCATCGGCTGATTCCATCGGCTGGGGCGGCTTTGGGGCGTCGTCATCTTCCTCTAATGCCTCGCCCATGGCGCTGGATCGCACATTGCGGCCCCAGTCGCCGATGAGTTCCTGCTGCCGCGCCTCGAAAGTCTTAACCTTTATGCCCGACGTCACCACAAGATAGGCGGCGACCACGGGCGGCGTGGCGTAGAAAACGATCCATCCCGTCGCCGCTGCGGCATACATGACCAGTAGCGATGTCGGATCGCCAAGAATCTCGAAAACGGTGCCGAATTCCCACACCCCGCCCCCGCGCCAGATATCGAGCGTATAAGGCAAACAATCGGCGAAATTCAGATATCCGATGGTCCGCGTGGTGAATTTGGCGGGGTGGCGGTCGATGATGAAATAGGCCACCAGCGTCGGCAGCATCCCGACCATCAAAAGCACCAATGTCAGCATCGCCACCGCGCCCAGGATTGGCGCAACGACCCATGCAACCGCCCGACCGCTGGATGCCTTGCGGGGTTTTTTCGATTTCTCGGTGTTTGGTTTTTTCGCCATGTCACGCCGATGTCAAAAACGCGACCAGGACAATCCCGAGCAGCGCCACGGTCGATAACATGCCCGACAACACGGATGCCACCTGCGCACCCAATTCGCGCGATATTGCCGCCCTATTGGTATTGTCCATAGCAAGCCGCGAGAGACGGTTTTGCAGATCGCGAAATTCCATCACGGCGAACTGGTACCGCCTTGCGTCATTCTCGACAATCCGTTGGTCATCGGCAGCCGCGAGCAATTCCATGAGGCGGCCTGTCGCGCCCGCTGCGCGCATCGCGCCGGAAACCTTTTCGCGGGTCCCGCGATTGAAAAAGCGCCTCACTGTCGGTTCGAGCAATTTCAAGGCCAACATCCCAAGTTTGGGATAGGATCTCACCTTCGTTGCTTTCTCCTGAATCCGGGCCAATAACCGGACGGCGGCCAGGACCGGCAGATACGGATCGACCTGATTGTCCAGGTCACGCAACTCGGCATCCCGGTGGCTGGCGAAATGCGCCGCGATATAGGAGGCGGCGATCGCGCCAACGGAAATGACCGCGGCGATCCCGAGAAAAATCAGGATCGGCAGATAA
>PTKA01000151.1 GCA_002937525.1 Alphaproteobacteria bacterium MarineAlpha10_Bin3 | reverse complement strand
AAGGTGAACAGGGCGTGGACGAGGTAATCTGCCTTTCGGTTAACGATGCTTTCGTGATGTTCCAATGGAGCCGGGCGCAGGGCGTCGATAAAATTACCCTGCTGCCGGACGGATCGGGCGAATTCACCCGCAAATGGGCATGCTGGTGGACAAACAGAATCTCGGATTCGGCTTTCGCAACTGGCGCTATTCGATGCTGGTCCATGACGGCAAGATCGTCGAGTTTTTCGCCGAGCCCGGATTTGGCGACAATGCCGAAGACGACCCGTTCGAAGTATCCGACGCCGATACCATGATGGGCGCCTTGAAGCGCCTCAACGCCGCCGCATAACGCGCTTTGGCGTCAGGTTGCGGCCTCACGCCTTCGCACAATTTTGACCAGCGGAAGGAGCAGCAATACGATCCCCAAGACCATGATCGTTCCCGATATCGGGCGTTCAAAAAACGTCATCATGTCGCCATGCGACCCGATCAGCGACTGGCGCATCGACCGTTCGGCCAAGGGGCCGAGTACGATCGCCAGAACCGCCGGGGCCATCGGGTAATCCAGTTTGCGCATCAAATAACCGACGACGCCGAAGATGAACATCAGCCAGATATCGTGCATGCTGTTGGTCGGCGCATAGCCGCCAACGATGCACAGGATGAAGATGATCGGCGCCAGGATCGTAAACGGCATCTTTAATACCCAGATGAACATCGGGATGAAGGCGATATTGATCAGCAACGCAAAGAGGTTCGCGGCGTACAGGCTGGCGATCAGCCCCCAGACGAATTCCTTGTGTTCGACGAACAAGAGCGGTCCCGGCTCCAGCCCCCAGATGACCATGCCGCCAAGCAGGATGGCGGTGGTCGGGGAACCGGGGATCCCCAGGGTCAGCATCGGCAGCATCGAGCCGGTGCTGGCGGCGTTATTGGCGGCTTCCGGCGCCACCACGCCCTCGACATTGCCCTTGCCGAAACTGTCCGAATCCTTCGATGTGGCCTTGGCGATGCCGTAGGCCATCAACGATCCCGGCGTCGCCCCGGCGGCGGGCAGAATGCCAACGAAATAGCCCAGAAACGACCCCATCAACATCGTCTTGGTGGTCTTGAGCAAGGCGCGAAGGCTTTTTCCGATGCCTCTAATCGTGACGTTGGCCTGGGAAACGACGACATTCCCCTTGCTTACTTCCATGGTCCACAATATTTCGCCGATGCCGTATATGCCGATCGCCAGAACCAGAAAATTGACCCCGTGGAAGAACCCCGGTAACTCGAAGAAAATCAAGCGCGGCTGGCCGCTGACGATGTCCAGCCCGACCGCGCTGAACACCAGGCCGATGAAGATCGAAAAGAACGTCTTGGGGATATCGTCGCCGCCAAGCCCGATAAAGGTCGCAAAGGCGAGGATCATGAGGGCGAATTCCTCCGGCGGACCAAAGGCGAGCGCCACATCCGCGAGCGGTGGGGCAAACAGCGTGAACAGGACGATCGAAATGCTGCCGCCGACGAACGACGCCGTCGCCGCCGCGACCAGGGCGAAATCCGCCTTGCCCTGCAACGCCATCGGCCGGCCGTCGAAGGTTGTCGCGACGGCCGTGGAAGCACCCGGAATGCCGAGCATGATGGAACTGATCGCGCCGCCATACATGGCGCCGTAATAAATCGCGCCGAGAAAAATGATGGCCGATGTCGGCGGCACCAGAAATGTCATCGGCAGCAGGATCGCCACGCCATTGACCGAACCCAAACCCGGCATCGCGCCGATGAACAATCCGACCGCGCAACCGAATACGATAAGACCCAGGTTCAGGGGTTGCAGCGCGATCGCGAAGCCGCCCATGAGAAGATCGAAAATTTCCATGATTCTAAAGAAACATATCGTAAAGCGGATAAAACAACGGTTCGGTTTTTCCCTTTGGCAGGGAAATCTTTAACGCGATTTCGAAGAAGAAAAACGTCACCACCGGCATCGCGACTGCAAGAACGCCGGTCAGCCGCCAGGGGTGGCTGCCCATATAGCGCATATAGAAAATTAGAAAGAGCGGGATCGCGCCATACACCCCGATCAGATGGATCGAGGCGACCATAACAAACAGCGATCCCGCCGCGAGCGCGAATATCCGTACTGTCCTGGCGTCCATATAGGGTTCGGTGGAACGCGATAGCGGGCTGGTCCGCCGAAACCAGCGAATGACGATCACGACGCAGCACACCAACATGCCGACCGACAGCCAGAACGGAAACGCGCCGCCGCCCGGCCCCTCTTCGGGAATCCAGCCGATTGGTAACTCCGCGCTCTTCCACATCAGGTAAAGGGAGAAGACAGCCATGGCGAGGGCCATGACGAGTTCCGCCACACGCATATACCGTCTCCTGCCTTACCCAATGCCGCCGGGTTCGGTCCCGGTCGTTTGACGACGCAACCGCTATTTGATTTCGCCGCTCGCCTTGAGCAGTTTCTTGTGCGCCGCGCGCTCAGCGATGAAATAATCGGTCAGCGCCTGGCCGGTCAGCCAGCCAGGGATTAGGCCCTTCTTGCTGAGATATCCTTGCCATTCAGCCGACTGATAGACTTTCTGGAAAAGATCGACATAGAATTTTTGTACGTCCTTGCCGATATTCGCCGGCGCCACGACGCTGCGCTGCATGTAGTAGACCATGTCGGATCCGTAACCGAGTTCCTCGAAGGTCGGGATGCCGCCGAACTTGCCTTTTAGCTTGCCCTTAGGCGTGAAACTGGCGAGCGGCCGCGATTTTCCCGCATCCCAGAATCCAGCCTGTTCGGAGGGATTATTGACGGTTGAATCGATGTGCTTACCGATCAGTTCCTTGGCGACTTTGCCACCGCCCTTATAGGGAATATAGGTGACCTTGAAGCCGAATTTCTTCTCCAGCATCGCGGTTACCAGCGAATCTTCCTGGCCCTTGCCGGTCCCGCCCATTTTCCAGTTCCTGGCGCCTGCTTTTTTTACCGCTTTTACATATTCATCCACCGTTTTGATACCGGTGTCGCTATGCACCCAAAGCTGAAACGTATCTTCCGCCATCCGCGCGATTGGCGTGAATGTGGCGATATCGACGCCCAGGCCAGGCTGGCGGAGCGGTGTCGTGTACAGGCTGTTCAGCGTCGCCATGATGATGTGGGGATCGCCCGGCTTGCTCTTCAGGTAGCTCAGCGCCTCGGCGCCCGACCCGCCACCTTTGTTTATCGGCACCAGGGGTTTGGGCGACATTTTATGTTTTTCGATAATGCTCTGAATGAAACGCGCCAGCCGGTCGGCACCACCGCCTTGACCCGCCATGATCACGAATTCAACCGGCTTCCTTGGCTGCCATTGAGCGTTCGCATCGCCCGAAATCGCGGTGACCGCGCCACCGAAAGCGAGACCAAAAGCAGCGCCTATCAGGGCAAGCTTGCCCACATTAATGGATTTCATTACTTCCTCCCTTGTTCATCGGTACGACGTATTGACTACGTTCAAATTCAATTTATTTAGTTCGATTATTCCAGAATACTATCCTTTTGGGTCGACCTACAATAGGTGTGCGCTCTAAAATCGATTTGCATCGAAATTGCGCGGCGCAGGCTGACCGGATGCCGACAAATTTCTCTCGCCCGATATCGAAAATTCAGCGCGTCTGCGCGATACCGCCACGAAGAATCCGGCGGCGGCGGAAGCCAAGCCAGCACCTTCGAACGATATCCTGGTTCGCGGCAATGGCGATTTTGACATTGCTTTGCATGCCTGCGGCCGCAGCGCGGTACAATGTGACGGCGGTTTCCCTCGATGAGGACGACCTGGACGCAACGGTGGTCGGGGGCCTCACCTGGCGCGGCGGCATCGCCATCACCATGGACAATCCGCGGTTCGGCGGTCTGTCAGCCCTTCGGGTTAGTCGCGACGGCCGGCGGCTAACCGCCGTCACCGACCGCGGCCACTGGTTTCAGGCCGAACTTGAATATCGGGACGGAAATCTGTCCGGGCTGCGCAACCCTCGCATTCGTCCAATCCTGGGGCCGGACGGGAAGCCGCTTTCGCGCCCCTGGACCGACGCCGAGGCGCTTGCCGAAGCCGGCCCCGATGGTCTTGTCGTCGCCTTCGAACAAGTACACCGCCTGTGGCGCTATGACGGTACGCCGGATCCGACCATGGCGCGCGCCCGCCCCATCGAACCGCCCGGCAATTTGCGCGAATTGCCGAACAATGGCGGCATCGAAGCGATGACCCGGCTTTGCGACGGAACCCTGCTGGCAATCGCGGAGCAAAGCCGAACCCGGCAGGGATTCGTTCCGGGATGGATTATAAGCGGCTCGAACTGGTGGCCGCTGCGCTATCGGATCGAAGCCGGGCTGCGGCCCACCGGCGCCGCCACCCTGCCCGACTGCGACGTGATATTCATTGAGCGCAGCTTCAGTTTTTTAGCCGGACTGGATATTCGCATCCGCCGGGTCGCGGCTTCAGCGATCCAGGCCGGCGCCGAGCTTGCGCCCAAGATAATTGCCCGGCTTTCCAATTCCCTCACCATCGATAATTTTGAAGGCATCGCCGCCCGCCGCAACGATGCCGGCGAAACATTGATCTACATCCTGTCCGACGATAATTTTTCGCTCCTGCAACGCACCCTGCTCTTCATGTTCCGCCTCGATGACGGTTAGAACAGCGGAAATTGCCTTTGGCGGCCGGGTCAATCTGGTCTAGGAATTTTCCGGTTCGCAAAAGACGCCGCGCAGACGCAGCTTGCGGCACAATTCCGCCGCCGCCGCGGCGGAGGTCACCGGGACGGCGTAAAGGCGGTAATATACGCCCTTTTCGCCGACATCGACGCGCCGAATATCGGCGCGCAGCCCACGCAGCAAATCGCCATTGCGGCGCGTTAGCTGGTCCCAGCCCCGCCGTGCATTCACCACAACCCGGTACGAGGCGAGATGAACGCCCGTGGCCGCGACGGCCGCCATCCGTGTATTGCCGCCCATATCAGCCGCCGCAGGGGGTTTTCGCGGGGCCGGAACGGCCGGCAGCAAATTGCCCGCCAGGGAAGGTACTGGCGGTTTCGGCGGCATCGCGACTGGTTTTGGCGGCGGCGGAACCGCTCGACGTGTTTTCGCCTTGGGTTCGGG
>PTKA01000150.1 GCA_002937525.1 Alphaproteobacteria bacterium MarineAlpha10_Bin3 | reverse complement strand
TCCTCATCGTCTCTCAGGAGGGCAAAACCGCCTTCGCCGCCATATGGATCGCTGTGGAGTGAAACCAGGCCAATGGTGACTTTTTCAACGGGCTGATAGGCGTCAACCCCGGCGCTTCGGGAAAATCAGGTGCTGTGATCTTCGCCGTGCAGGGCTGTCTTGGCCAGCATCGCGTGGATGCCCTTGTGGACGTTCACGGTCTGGCTGACATGCAGATCGGCGGCAAGGCTGCACAGCATATAGGCGTCTTCGCGCGACAAGTTGGTCTTCTCGCGGATCAGGCCGATCATTTCCCGCAAGGCCTGTTTGGCGGCCACGTCCAGCGAAGGGTCGATGCCGGTGGTCAGATAATGGGTCGCGGTTTCCGCCCGCGGCATCGCAATCGATTTGTCCTTGTGGACAATCAACTGGAAGGTGCCGGACAGGCAGGTTTCGATCGCCGTGCCGTCGACCTCGCCGTCGCCCTGTAGCGCATGGCCGTCGCCGGCGGAAAATTGCGCGCCCTTGTTGAACACCGGCAGGTACAAAGTCGATCCGGCGCCCAGCGCCTTGATGTCCAGATTGCCGCCATGGGCGCGCGGAATGATCGAGGTAATCGTGCCCCATTCCTTGGGTGGTGCTACCCCCATCACGCCAAAAAACGGGTCCAACGGCAGCTCCACGCCCCACGGCATCCGCGCGCGCATGGCTTCGCGGTCAAGCGGGATATGGACCAAAGTCAGGGTATCGAAATCTTCCGGCAAGGTGCCGGCCAGCGGCCGGATCCGGTTCCATCCCCAGTCCTGACGCAAGGATACATCCAGGATGCGCACTTCCAGCACGTCGCCGGGTACTGCACCACGCACCGCCACCGGCCCGGTCATGATATGGCCGGCCTGGGCCGGCGCGACCTTGGCGTGGATTTCCAGATGTTCGGGCAGTATCTCGAACCCGCTTTTCGGCAGGATATCGGCGCCGCCGGAAACGCAGTGCAGGGTTACGCTATCGCCGGAATCGATTTCCAGGACCGGTTCAAGTGCGGCGCTGAATACGCCCCAATGCACGGTGTCCGGGCTGGCGGCAATCTGGTGATTGTTCGGCAAGGACTTATCCCTGGGCGTTTGGACCAGTGAAGGCGGTGATTTCGGGGGCCGGTCCCTCGAAGCGTTCGATTTCGACCAGGGCCGAATGGGCGATTGGACCCTGGGCCAGCCGCGAGGTGCCGCGGTCGAGCGTCAGGACGTTCGGGTTGCCGTGCTTGTCGAGCGAGCCGATGCGGCCGGGTTCGGCCGGGTCGTACCAGGCACCGGTCGCAAGGCAGACGACCCCTTCGCGCACGCCGTCGTCGAGGATAACGCCGGCCAGAATCTCGCCGCGCGCATTGAAGACCCGCACGATATCGCCCGCCGCAATGCCGCGCGCCGCGCCATCCGCCGGGTTGAGGGAAATCGGCTCGCGCCCCTGAATTTTCGAATCGCGGCTGACCGAAGCGCAATCCATCTGCGCGTGCAGGCGGGTTGCGGGTTGTTGCGAAATCAGATGCAGCGGGTAGTCGCCTACCGCGCCCAGCCATTCGACCGGTTCCAGCCAAGTCGGGTGGCCCGGGCAATCGTCGTAACCGAAACCGTCGATGGTTTGCGAGAATATCTCGATCAGGCCGGACGGTGTTTTCAGCGGATTGGCCGCGGGGTCGGCGCGGAAGCCGGCATACAGCACATTGTGGGTCGCCGGCGGTGGAATTTCGATATGACCGTCGGCCCAGAATGTATCGAAATCGGGCATTTCGATCTGTCTGCGCGCCGCCTGCTGGCGCGCAACATCATAAAGATGGCGCAACCATTCGCGCTCGTCGCGGCCTTCGGTGAAATTTTCGCCAATGCCGAGCCGTTCGGCGATCGCGCTGAAAATGTCGTAATCGTTGCGCGCGCCGCCGACCGGCGGCACGGCTTGTTGCATCGCGATGATGAAGCGGTCGCCTGAACTGGCGCCGATATCGTTGCGCTCCAGGGTGGTGGTTGCCGGCAGGACGATATCGGCATGGCGGGCGGTCGCGGTCCACCAGGGTTCGTGCACGATGATCGTCTCCGGCCGCCGCCACGCGGATATCAGCCGGTTGATGTCCTGATGGTGATGGAACGGGTTGCCGCCACACCAATAGATCAGCTTGATGTCCGGATAGGTGCGCCGCTGGCCGTTGAAGTCGTATGGCGCTCCGGGGTTCAGCAGCATGTCGGCGATCCGCGCCACCGGGATGAAGCTGCGGGTCGGATTGGTCCCGGCCGGCAGATCGGGCGAGGCAATCGGTTCCACCGCGTTGCCCTGCGCCTGCATGCTGCCATAACCGAACCCGAATCCGCCGCCGGGCAATCCGATCTGGCCCAGCACCGCCGCCAATGTCACGGTCATCCAGAACGGCTGTTCGCCATGATCGCCGCGCTGCAACGCATAGCTGGTGGTTATCATGGTGCGGGAATCCGCCATCCGGCGCGCCAGCGTGCGGAGTATCTCGGCATCGATCCCGGTAATCCCGGCGGCCCAGCCGGCATCCTTGGGCTGGCCGTCATCCGTGCCCATCAGATAGGCTTCGAAACGTTCGAAACCGATGCAGTAGCGGGCCAGGAATGCGCGGTCGTGCCGGTCTTCGGCGACCAGCGTATGGGCGATCCCCAGCATCATCGCGACATCGGTATTGGGCCGCGGCGCCAGCCATTGCGCATCGAGAAAATCAGCCGTATCGCCGCGCAACGGCGCTACCGATACGACCGCCATGCCGGCGGCTTTCAACCGACGCAGCCAGAACTGGGTCGAATGTTCGCCGGACCCGCCGGGTTGAACTTGCGGGTTCTTGGTGCCGATGCCGCCAAAAGCGACGAGCAATTGCGTGTTGTCGCGGATATCGCGCCATGAGGTGACATTGCGAATGCCCTGAATATCGCCAAGGATATGCGGCAGGATCGCCAGCCCGGCGGCAATCGAATAGCTGTGCACCTGTGCTGTAAAGCCGCCATGACAGTTGAGAAACCGCTGCAACTGGGTCTTGGCGTGATGAAACCGGCCGGCACTGGACCAGCCGTAGGACCCGCCGAAGATCGCGGCATTGCCATGCGCCGCCTTGACCCGCGCCAATTCATCGCCAACCAGGGTCAGCGCTTTCTCCCAGCTCACCGGAACGAACCGTTCCTTGCCCCGGCCGGCGCGGTCGCTATTGCGGCCGCTTTCCAGCCAGCCCGCGCGCACCATGGGTTCGGCGACCCGGCAATGGTGATACAGGGCTTCGGGCATCGCTTGAAGAATGGGTGCCGGATGGGGGTCGGACGCAAAAGGCGCAACGCCGACAACCCGCCCGTCGCGCGTTTCGGCGGTGAAGGCGCCCCAATGCGCGCTATGCCTGATCTTTCCCATATCCGTCACATCCATAGAAAAAATAATCGCCAGGACAAAGGCTACTCCCACGCTAACCCCTTGGCTAGGAGCCCGTTCAAGGATTAGTCATGCGGCGGCGGATGTTGTATCTTAGGGTGAGTACAAGATGATCGCATGGGGGTGGGACGTGAAGGCGGCCAACAGCATAATTTCCAGCTATGGCACGACCGTGTTCGAGGTGATGTCCAGGCTCGCCATCGAGCATGAGTCGATAAACCTTGGACAAGGCTTTCCCGACGAAGACGGCCCGGCCGATGTGCGCCAGGTGGCGGCGGACGCCTTGATGAGCGGACCCAACCAGTATCCGCCGATGATGGGCGTGCCCGAACTGCGCCAGGCGGTGGCCGCCCACGCCAGCCGGCATTACGGGTTTAGCGTCGATTGGCAATCCGAGGTCATGGTCGGGTCGGGGGCGACCGAGGTGCTGACCGACTGCATGATGGGGCTGATCGAACCCGGCGACGAAGTGGTCGTGATCGAACCGCTTTACGATTGTTATATGCCGATCATCCGGCGCGCCGGCGCCGTGGTGAAGCGGATCCGCGTCACGCCGCCGGACTGGGCTTTGCCGCGCGCCGAACTGGAGGCTGCGTTTAGCGACAAGACCAAACTGATCCTGCTGAACAATCCGCAGAACCCCGCCGCCAAAATGTTCAGCGACGACGAACTTGCCTTTATTGCGCAACTGGTCCAGCGCCACGACGCCTACGCCATTTGCGACGAAGTCTACGAACACATCGTCTTTGACGGCCGCCGCCATACGCCGCTGATTACCTTGCCGGGGATGCGGGAACGCTGCGTGAAGATCGGGTCCGCCGGCAAAACGTTTTCCTTGACCGGCTGGAAGGTCGGCTATGCTACGGCGGCGCCCGAATTGCTGGCCCCGATCGCCAAGGCGCATCAGTTCGTCACCTTCACCACGCCGCCCAATCTGCAAAATGCGGTGGCGTTCGGCCTGGCCAAGGACGATGCTTATTTCAGCGGCCTCGGCGCCGGCATGCAAGCCAAGCGCGACCGTTTTGCCGCCGGACTGGCGCGGATCGGGTTCGGCGTCATTGACTGCCAGGGCACATATTTTATCACAGCGGACATCGCACCGCTCGGCTTCGACGGCGACGATACGGCGTTTTGCCGCCACATCACCATCAAGCGGGCGTGACCGCCGTCCCGGTCAGCGCCTTTTACCTGGAAGGCGGCCCGACCCATTTCGTGCGCTTTTGCTTCGCCAAGCGCGAGGCCGTGCTGGACGAAGCGATTGCGCGGATGGAAAAATCGTTCGGTTTGTAACCGATAATTAAAAATCACGGAGAATACGATGCCGAACGACGACACCGGGATGCGTAAAGGGTTGACCAGTTACGGCGATGCGGCGTTTTCGCTGTTTCTGCGCAAAGCGTTCATCAAGGCGATGGGCTATAGCGACGATGCCCTGAACCGGCCGGTCGTTGGTATCGCCAATACGTTCAGCGGCTATAACGCCTGCCATCGCAACGCGCCGGAACTGGTCGAGGCGATCAAGCGCGGCGTGATGCTGGCGGGCGGGCTTCCGGTCGAGTTTCCGACCATATCGGTGCATGAATCCTTCGCTTATCCGACATCGATGTTCCTGCGCAACCTGATGGCGATGGATACCGAGGAGATGATCCGCGCCCAGCCGATGGACAGCGTGGTCATGATCGGCGGCTGCGACAAAACCGTGCCGGCTCA
>PTKA01000015.1 GCA_002937525.1 Alphaproteobacteria bacterium MarineAlpha10_Bin3 | reverse complement strand
TTGGACCCGATGCCTGCGGCAGCGGCTGGGCGTTCGATGTCTATGTTCACCGCGGTGCTGGCGCCTATATCTGCGGCGAGGAAACCGCACTCCTGGAAAGTCTGGAAGGCAAGAAGGGGCAACCGCGCCTGAAGCCGCCCTTTCCGGCGATGTCGGGTCTGTATGGCTGCCCGACGACGGTGAACAACGTCGAGACCATCGCTGTTGCGCCGACCATTTTGCGCCGTGGCGCCGAATGGTTCACCGGATTCGGGCGGGAAAACAATTACGGCACCAAGGTGTTCTGCATCTCCGGCCATGTTGAGCGGCCTTGCAATGTCGAAGAAGCGATGTCGATCCCGATGCGCGAGCTGATCGAAAAACATGCCGGTGGAATCCGGGGCGGCTGGGATAATTTGCTGGCGGTCATTCCCGGCGGCAGTTCGACGCCGATGCTGCCAAAATCGATATGCGACGATGTGCTGATGGATTTCGATGCGCTGAAGGAACACACCAGCGCGCTCGGAACGGCCGGGCTGATCGTGATGGACAAATCGACCGATATCATCAAGGCAATCGCCCGCCTGGCCTATTTCTACAAGCATGAAAGCTGCGGCCAGTGTACGCCGTGCCGCGAGGGAACCGGCTGGATGTGGCGCGTGCTGGAGCGCATGGCGCGGGGCGAAGCGGAAATTGCCGAGATCGACATGCTGCTGGATGTGTCCAAACAGATCGAAGGGCATACCATCTGCGCGCTTGGCGATGGTGCCGCCTGGCCGGTACAGGGGCTGATCCGGCATTTCCGCGACGAAATCGAAAGCCGGATCGTCGGCCGCAAAAGCGTCCTCGTGGCGGCGGCGGAATAGGGACATGCCGAATTTAGACCCAAGCTTTGTGCTGTTTTTGCGGCTTTCATTATGCCTGGAATCATTACACTGAGTATTTATAGTCACATTGCGCCACAAGAAACTAAAGAGATCAAAAATTTAGTTCTTGAAGCACTCTATTTTAGTATAATTAATTGTTTTAGTATAATTAACTTTGTACTTCTCTATTGGTTCATTCAATTTTAACTAGATAAAAATTATTTATTACTACATCCATTTTTATCTTGGATAATAGCGTTGCTCTGTTTTGTTATAGCACCAGCAATTTGGCCATTCGCGCTAAGAAAAGGACTCGGTTGGTTGGGTGAGAAAGGGTTGTTTTTGGTTCAATCGAAAACGGCTTGGGACGACTTCTTTTCGCAAGCGTCAGAAGGCTGTTGGGTTATGGTTAAAATGAAGGATGGGGATATTATTGGCGGTCGGTTCACTAAAAATTCCTACGCAAGTGCGTACCCGAATCCAGGTCATATCTACATTGAAGAATTATGGGATGTAAGTAAGGATAAAACCTTTGACGCCCCTATCGTGGGATCACCCGGGGTAATATTAAGGCCCGACGATTATGACTATCTTTGGGTTTACAAGGAGCAAAGTAGTGGGCAAACAAAATAATATACAAACACCTCAGTTGATAATTGAGAAAGGCGGATATCGGCCAACCGCGTCGCCACCAGCCACACCGCCTACATCTCGCGATAAAACTCCCTCTAACGGGAATCAATCTAGTAGTCCCTCTGGACAAAAGGACAGTTCTGGTTCTTCTTTGAAGAACCCGAGCTAATTCCATGGATTATAAAAATAAGATGCCAGTCGTAAGAGGGTGACAAAGGCATGCCGAAGCTGAAAGTCGATGGCGTCGAGATCGAGGTTGAGAACGGGCTGACCGTCTTGCAGGCTTGCGAAGCCGCCGGTGCGGAAATTCCGCGTTTTTGTTACCACGAACGCCTGTCGATCGCCGGCAATTGCCGGATGTGTCTGGTCGAGGTCAAGCCGGGACCGCCCAAGCCGCAGGCGTCCTGCGCGCTGCCGGCGGGCGAGGGCATGGAAATTTTCACCGACACGCCCATGGTGCGCAAGGCGCGCCATGGGGTGATGGAATTCCTGCTGATCAACCACCCGCTCGATTGCCCGATCTGCGACCAGGGCGGCGAATGCGATTTGCAGGATCAGGCGATGGCGTACGGCTATGACGGCAGCCGCTACACCGAGCACAAGCGCGCCGTCGTCGACCAGTATATGGGGCCGTTGATCAGCACGATCATGACCCGCTGCATTCACTGTACCCGCTGCGTCCGGTTTTCGACCGAGATCGGCGGGGTCACCGATATGGGCATGATTAACCGCGGCGAAAACGCGGTGATCACCACCCTGGGCAAGGCAATGTCGTCCGAATTATCGGGCAATGTCATCGATTTGTGCCCGGTTGGCGCGCTGACCTCGAAACCTTATTCCTTCATCGCCCGGTCGTGGGAACTCACCAAGACCGAATCGATCGATGTGATGGATGCGGTCGGCAGCAACATCCGGGTCGATACGCGCGGCAATGAAGTCCTGCGCATCTTGCCCAGGATCAATGAGGATGTGAACGAGGAATGGATTTCCGATAAGACGCGCTTTGCCTGCGACGGATTGCGCCGCCAGCGTCTCGATCAGCCCTATATTCGCGGTGCCGATGGCCGCCTGGCGGAAGCCAGCTGGGATGCCGCGTTCGCCGCCATCGCGGCCAAGTTGAAGGGACTGGACGGTAGCCGCATCGCCGCATTGGCGGGCGATCTGTGCGACGTGGAATCGATGTTCGCGCTGAAAGCGCTGATGGCGGCGTTGGGTTCGCCGCATCTCGATTGCCGTCAGGACGGTGCAGCACTCGATCCCACCCAGCGCGCCAGTTATCTGTTCAATACCGGGATCGCCGGGATCGAAGAATCCGACGCCTGCCTGCTGATCGGCGTCAACCCGCGTTGGGAGGCGCCGCTGGTCAATACGCGCATTCGCCAACGCTGGCTGCGTGGCGGCTACGATATCGGCCTGGTCGGAGTGCGGGTCGATCTGACCTACGATACCGAATATCTTGGCGCCGGGCCCGATTCGCTGGCCCAGATCGCCAGTGGCGAACATATCTTCGCCGCGGCGTTGCGTGACGCCGAACGGCCGATGCTTATCCTGGGTATGGGCGCGCTGGCGCGGCCCGACGGTGCTGCGGTTCTGGCGGCGGCGCGCAAAATCGCGGTCGATGCCGGTATGATCGCCGAAGGCTGGAACGGGTTCAATGTGCTGCATGGTGCGGCGGCGCGGGTCGGCGGTCTTGATCTTGACTTCACGCCTGGCGCGGCGGGGCGCAACACCCAGGCCATTCTGGACGGCGCGCAAGCGGGCGAGATCGACGTGGTCTATTTGCTTGGCGCGGATGAGGTCGATATGACCAAACTCGCCAAATCCTTCGTGATCTATCAGGGCCATCATGGCGATGCCGGGGCCCATGCCGCCGACGTGATCCTGCCCGGCGCCGCCTATACCGAAAAACCCGGCACCTATGTCAATACCGAAGGCCGGGTGCAATTGGCGCGGCGCGCGGCCTTTCCACCCGGCGATGCGCGCGAGGACTGGACCGTTCTTAGGGCGCTGTCCGCAGTTATCGGCGATCCGCTGCCCTTCGACGATCTGTCCGCATTGCGCCGGCGACTCTATGCTGCCTGTCCGCATTTCGCCCGGATTGACGATGTCGAGGCGGCGTCATGGGGCGAATTCGGCGATGCCGGCGCGATGGACCCGGCACCGTTCGCGTTGCCGGTGACTAATTTCTATATGACCGATCCGATCAGCCGGGCATCCGAGGTCATGGCGCAATGCACCCGCGAATTCATCAATGGCGAAGCGACGGGTACCGATGGTTGAGTTGTGGGACATCTATGCGTGGCCGACGATCGTCATCGCATTCTACGTCATCCTGATCGTGGCCCCGCTGCTCGGCGCGGTCGCCTATCTGACTCTGGCCGAACGCAAGGTCATCGGCTGGATGCAGCTACGCAAGGGACCGAACGTGGTCGGCCCGTTTGGGCTGCTGCAGCCCATGGCCGACGGCATCAAGCTGTTCTTCAAGGAAACCATTGTTCCCGCCAGCGCCAATCGCGCGATGTTTTACCTGGCGCCGATCGTCACCTTCGTTCTCAGCCTGATTGCCTGGGCCGTGATACCGTTTGATGCGGGACTTGTTCTTTCCAATATAAATGTCGGGATTCTTTATCTTTTTGCGATTTCATCGCTTGGTGTGTACGGCATCATCATGGCCGGATGGTCGTCGAATTCGAAATACGCATTTTTTGGCGCGCTGCGTTCGGCGGCGCAAATGATTTCCTATGAAGTGTCGATGGGTTTTGTCATCATCACGGTGCTGATGTTCGTCGGATCGCTCAACCTGTCCGATATCGTCGAGGCGCAGTCGGGCGGATTCTGGAACTGGCATTTCTTTGGCATCCTGTTTCCGATGTTCATCATATTTTTTATCTCGACCCTGGCGGAAACCAACCGGGCGCCCTTCGATCTGCCGGAGGCCGAAGCCGAACTGGTTTCCGGCTATAACGTCGAATATTCCGCGATGACCTTCGCCATGTTCTTTCTTGGCGAATACGCGAACATGATCCTGATGGCGGCGATGACGTCGATCCTGTTCCTGGGTGGCTGGATGGCGCCGGTTGATATGGCTCCGTTCAACTGGGTGCCGGGACCGATCTGGTTCGCGCTGAAAATTGCGTCCTGTTTGTTCGTGTTCTTGTGGATACGGGCGACGTTCCCGCGCTATCGCTACGATCAGCTTATGCGGCTTGGCTGGAAAGTGTTCCTGCCGTTCTCGCTGTTGTGGGTCGTCGTTGTTGGCGGCTGGCTTATCGTTATGGACAAGGTGCCGGGTAGTTGAGGCAAGGAGGCGAATAATGGCGTTTTTCGATCGCACTTTGCGGGGCTTTCTGCTCACGGAAATCGTGCAGGGCATGTCGCTGACCCTGCGCGCCATGTTCCGGGCGAAACATACGATCAATTACCCTTATGAAAAGGGGCCGCTGTCGCCGCGTTTTCGGGGCGAACATGCGCTGCGCCGCTACGCCAATGGCGAGGAACGCTGCATCGCGTGCAAATTGTGCGAAGCGGTCTGTCCGGCGCAGGCGATCACCATCGAAGCCGAACCGCGCGCCGATGGCAGCCGGCGCACGACGCGCTATGACATCGACATGACCAAATGCATCTATTGCGGCTATTGCCAGGAAGCATGCCCGGTCGATGCCATCGTCGAGGGTCCAAATTATGAATTCGCGACGGAAACGCGCGAGGAACTTTACTACGACAAGGAAAAACTGCTGGCCAACGGCGACCGCTGGGAAGCGGAGTTGGCGGCGAATATCGAATTGGATATGCCGTATCGGTAAGGCGGCTTGCGTCGATTGCGGGTTGTTCCGGCGCGGCGTTGAGGGTTTTTTATGATTGTTCAAGCTCTGGCGTTTTACATGTTTTCGTTCGTGGCGGTGGCCGCGGGCGTGCTGGTGATCGCCGCGCGCAATCCGGTTCATTCGGTGTTGTTTCTAATCCTGGCGTTCTTCAACGCCGCCGGGCTGTTCGTGCTGATGGGGGCGGAATTTCTGGCGATGGTCCTGGTCATCGTCTATGTCGGTGCGGTCGCGGTGCTGTTTCTATTCGTCGTCATGATGCTGGATATAAATTTCGTCGAGCTGCGGCGCGGCGTGCTGCAATATTTGCCGATCGGCGCGCTGATCGGCATTCTTTTGCTGGTCGAACTGCTTGTCGTGCTGGGCGGCTGGGTCGTGATACCGCAAGCGGCGTCGAATGCCGCGGCACCGATCCCACCGCTCGACCAGGTGACCAATACGCAAGCGATCGGACGCATCATCTACACCGACTATTTTTACCTGTTCCAGGCAGCGGGGTTGATCCTGCTGGTCGCGATGATCGGCGCCATCGTTCTCACATTGCGCAAACGTCCCGGCGTGCGGCGGCAGAAAATTGCCGATCAGCTTGACCGCAAGGCCAGCGACGCCATCGAAATCGTCAAGGTCACGACCGGGAGCGGGATCTGACCATGCTGGAAATAGGTCTTAGTCATTACCTGTCGGTTGCAGCAATCCTGTTCACGCTGGGGCTGTTCGGGATTTTCCTCAACCGCAAGAATGTCATCATCATACTCATGTCGATTGAGCTGATGCTGCTCGCGGTCAATATCAACCTGGTTGCGTTCTCGACCCATCTGAACGACCTGGTCGGGCAGATATTCGCCATGTTCGTGCTGACCGTGGCGGCGGCCGAGGCGGCCATCGGACTCGCCATACTGGTTGTGTATTACCGCAATCGCGGGTCAATCGAAGTCGAAGACGTCAATGTGATGAGGGGCTGATGGAAGCCGCAGCTGTATTCCTGCCCCTACTGGGCGCCGCGATTGCTGGTTTTCTGGGCCGTATGATTGGCGACAAGGGCGCGCAATTCGTGACCTGCTCCTTGCTGGTGCTGGCGACCCTGGTTTCCTGGTATCTGTTCATTGTCGTGGCGCTGGGCGGCGATCCGCGCACGGTGGTTCTGTTCGAGTGGATTTCGTCGGGCGACCTGACGTTGTCCTGGGCGCTGAAGGTCGATACCCTGACCGCCGTCATGTTGATCGTGGTGACCACGGTTTCCGCCGTCGTGCATATCTATTCGATCGGCTACATGCATCACGACAAGTCGGTCGCGCGGTTCTTTGCCTATCTCAGCCTGTTCACTTTCTTCATGCTGATGCTGGTGACGTCGGACAATCTGGTGCAGCTCTTTTTCGGCTGGGAAGGGGTTGGGCTGTGCTCCTATCTTCTGATTGGCTTCTGGTACGACAAGCCATCGGCCAACGCTGCGGCGATAAAGGCGTTTTTGGTCAACCGGGTCGGCGATGTCGGTTTTGCGCTTGGCATATTCGCGGTGTATGTGCTGTTCGGCACGGTCAATCTGGATGAAATTTTCCGCGCCGCGCCCGGCATGGCCGACGCCACCCTGATTTTCCTTGGCGGCGAATATCATGCGCTGACGATCATTTGCCTGCTTTTGTTCATCGGCGCGATGGGCAAGTCGGCGCAGCTCGGCCTGCACACCTGGCTGCCAGATGCGATGGAAGGCCCGACCCCGGTCTCGGCCCTGATTCATGCGGCCACCATGGTTACCGCCGGGGTGTTCATGGTGGTCCGGATGTCGCCTTTGTTCGAGCAGTCGGAGACCGCGCTGATGGTCGTGACCATCGTCGGCGCCACGACGGCGGTCGTCACTGCAACGATCGGGCTGACCCAGTTCGATATCAAGCGGGTGATCGCCTATTCGACCTGCTCGCAACTCGGTTACATGTTCTTCGCCATCGGCGTGTCGGCCTATCCGGCGGCGATCTTTCATCTCATGACCCACGCCTTCTTCAAGGCACTGCTGTTCCTGGGATCCGGTTCGGTGATCCACGCCATGTCGGACGAACAGGACATGCGCAAGATGGGGGGGTTGTGGAAGCTGATACCGGTCACCTACGGGCTGATGTGGATCGGCAGCCTGTCCTTGGCCGGGATCGGCATTCCCGGCACGTCAATCGGTTTCGCCGGTTTCTTTTCCAAGGATGCGATCATCGAATCCGCGTTTGCGGCCAACAGCGCCGTCGGGACCTATGCGTTCTGGATGGGGATTGCGGCGGCGTTCATGACCGCGTTCTATTCGTGGCGGCTCTTGTTCATGACCTTCCATGGCGATCCGCGCTGCGACGAGAAGACGCTGGCGCATGTCCATGAATCGCCCAAAGTGATGATCCTGCCGCTATTCCTGCTGGCCGCCGGCGCGATATTCTCGGGCGCGCTTGGTTATCAGTTGTTCGTCGGCAATGGCATGGCGACGTTCTGGGGCGATTCGATCCAGATGCTGCCACAACACAGCGCCCTGATCGACGCCCATAACGTTCCGGTCTGGGTGAAAGTCCTGCCCATACTGGTCGGGGTCGGCGGTATCGGGCTGGCCTATTGGATGTATATGATGCGGCCCGATATTCCGGCATTGTTGGCGGCAAAATTGCAGCCAGCCTATTTGCTGTCCTACAACAAGTGGTATTTTGACGAGATCTACGAGCGTATTTTCGTCCGCCCGGCCTTCGTGCTGGGCCGTGGGTTCTGGAAAGCCGGCGACGAGGCGCTGATCGACGGCGTTGGACCCGATGGCATCGCCGCGACGACGCTCCGCCTCGCCAGGCGGGCGAGCGCGTTACAAAGCGGCTACCTGTACCATTACGCCTTCGCCATGCTGATCGGCGTGGTCGTATTGATTACCTGGTACTTCTTCACGCGGACGGCGGGTTGAGCAAAGACGATGACCGATTTTCCGCTCCTGACCATCACCATCTTCATGCCCTTGGCGGGCGCATTGGCGATACTTCTGTTCACCCGCGGCACGCCCGAACAGGTCGCGGGGAACGCGCGCTGGGGGGCGTTGTGGGTATCGCTCGGCACCTTCGTCGCTTCGGTGTTCTTGTGGATCAATTTCGACGATGGCACGGCGGCATTTCAGTTCGTCGCGCAGCGCGAATGGATCCCTTCGTTGAATATTACCTACAAGGTCGGGGTCGACGGCATATCCTTGTTCTTCGTTCTGTTATCGACCCTGCTGACGCCGATCTGCATTCTCGCCAGTTGGGAAACGATCAAGGACCGGGTCAAGGAGTACATGGTCGCCTTCCTGGTGCTGGAAACGTTCATGATCGGCATGTTCTCGGCGCTCGATTTTATCGTCTTCTATATCTTTTTCGAGGCGGTGCTGGTTCCGATGTTCCTGATCATCGGGGTGTGGGGCGGGCCGCGCCGGGTCTATGCCGCGTTCAAGTTTTTCCTCTACACCCTGTTCGGTTCGGTGCTGATGCTGCTGGCGATCATCGCCATGTATCTTCAGGCCAATACGATGGATATCCCGACGCTGATGCGCTACGGCTTCGACCCGGAACTGCAAACCTGGCTTTGGCTGGCGTTCTTTGCATCCTTCGCGGTCAAGGTGCCGATGTGGCCGGTGCATACCTGGCTGCCGGACGCCCATGTCGAGGCACCGACGGCGGGATCGGTGATTCTCGCCGGCGTGCTGCTGAAAATGGGCGCCTATGGGTTCCTGCGTTTCTCGTTGCCGATGCTGCCCGAGGCGTCGGCGTTTTTCACGCCGATGGTCTTCACGCTCAGCGTTATCGCGGTGATCTATACCTCGCTTGTGGCGCTGGCGCAGGAGGATATGAAGAAGCTCATCGCCTATTCATCGGTCGCCCATATGGGCTTCGTGACGGTCGGAATTTTCGCCGTCAACCAGCAGGCCGTCGAGGGCGCTATTATCCAGATGCTCAGCCATGGTTTCGTCTCCTCCGCGTTATTTCTGTGCGTTGGCGTGGTGTACGACCGTATCCATTCGCGCGAGATATCGCGCTATGGCGGGCTGGTTCACCGTATGCCCCGCTATGCGGTGATCTTCATGCTGTTCATGCTGGCCTCGGTCGGGTTGCCGGGGACCAGCGGTTTCGTCGGCGAGTTCCTGATCCTGCTGGGCGCCTTCGGGGCCAATACCTGGGTGGCGCTGTTGATTGCAACGGGCATGGTGCTGGGCGCGGCCTATATGCTTTATCTCTATCGGCGCGTCATCTTCGGTCAACTGACCAAGGAGGATCTTAAATCGATACTCGATCTTAGCCCGCGCGAACTCGCCATGTTCGCACCGCTGGTGATCCTGGTCCTGTGGATGGGGATCTACCCTGCTTCCTTTCTGGATACGATCTCGGTATCGGTCGCCAATCTGCTGGAAAACTATCATGCCTCGCTCGCCGCCACCCAAAGTGGCGTCAAGGCGCTGGCGGCGGGCCGCTAGGGAGGGATGCAGATCATGGAAATGTCCATCTTCCTTCCCGCGTTGCCGGAAATATTTCTCGCCGTGATGGGCATGGTGTCGATGATGGTCGGCGCGTTCGCCGCGCCAAAGCGCGCCATGGCGCTGGTGAACGGTCTTGTCGTGATATCGTTGCTGGTGTGTCTGGCGCTGGTCGTGTGGTTGGCCGAGGGCAGGGGCTTTGCTTTTGGTGGTCTTTTCGTCACCGACGATTTCGCGGTCTTCATGAAGATTCTGGTGCTGCTGGGTTCGGCTCTGGTCTTGATCATGAGCGAGACCTTCATGAAGCGCGAGGGCATGGCCCGGTTCGAATTTCCGGTCCTGATCCTTTTCGCGACCGTTGGCATGATGATGATGATCTCGGCCAACGGCCTGATCTCGCTGTATATGGGTCTCGAACTGCAAAGCCTTTCGCTCTATGTCATTGCCGCGTTCCAGCGCGACAATGTCCGTTCGTCCGAGGCTGGGCTGAAATATTTCGTTCTGGGCGCGCTGTCGTCGTGCCTGCTGCTGTATGGCTGCTCGCTGATCTACGGCTTCACCGGCACGACCCGCTTCGATGTGCTGGCTGAAGTTCTGGGTGCGGAGCGCGCGCAGGCGTCGGTCGGTCTTGTCGTCGGCATCATGTTCCTGGCTGCCGGGCTGGCCTTCAAGGTATCCGCCGTGCCGTTCCACATGTGGACCCCGGACGTCTATGAAGGCGCGCCGACGCCGGTGACGGCTTTTTTCGCCGTCGCGCCGAAAATAGCCGCGATCGCCCTGTTCATGCGCGTGATGCTGGACCCCTTCGGTGCGTTGATTGAGGAATGGCGGCAGGTGATCGTCTTGATATCGGTCGCTTCCATGGTGCTGGCCGCCCCGGTCATCG
>PTKA01000149.1 GCA_002937525.1 Alphaproteobacteria bacterium MarineAlpha10_Bin3 | reverse complement strand
TCGCGCGCCCGCGCGCCGGCTTTGACAGGGGCCGTGCGGATGCCCATCTATCCTTCATGGATCCCGACAAGAACAGCTTTTCCGGCCGCGCCAGGCGCTATGCGCGGGTCGGCGGCGCGGTGGGCGGGTTGGCGATGCGCTTCGCCGGGGCGAAATTCCTTGGCGTCGGCATCGACAAAGACCGTCACGCCAGCGATCTGAAGGCGGCGTTGGGCGGGCTCAAGGGACCGCTGATGAAGGTCGCGCAGATCATGGCGACCATTCCCGACGCCCTGCCGCCGGAATATATCGAAGAGCTGAAACAGCTCCAGACCAATGCGCCGCCGATGGGCTGGCCCTTCGTGCGCCGCCGCATGGCGAACGAGTTGGGCGCCGGCTGGCGCGGCAAATTCGCCGATTTCGAGCGCGACGCCGCCCATGCCGCCTCGCTCGGACAGGTGCATAGGGCGACGGCGCCGGACGGCCGTAGGCTGGCCTGCAAGCTGCAATATCCCGACATGGCATCGGCGGTGGAAGCTGATCTGCGCCAGCTACGGCTCGCATTCGGTCTGTTCGAGCGTTACGACAAGGCAATTTCAACCGACCGGATTCACGCCGAGCTGTCCGCCCGCCTGCGCGAGGAACTCGATTACGAGCGCGAGGCCAAGCATCTGGCGCTATACGCCGCCATGCTGGCGGATGAGGACGCGGTGCATATTCCGGGGGTCGTGCCCGAACTTTCCACCAGACGGCTGCTGTCGATGGACTGGATGGAAGGCCGGCCGTTGCTGGATTTCCGCCAATCGGACCTGGCAGCGCGCAACGCCATCGCCCGCAACATGTTCCGCGCCTGGTATGTGCCGTTCTACGAATACGGCATCATCCACGGCGACCCGCATCTGGGCAATTACAGCGTGCGGCCGGACCATGGCATCAATTTGCTCGATTTTGGCTGCATCCGCGTCTTTCCGCCGCATTTCATCGCCGGCGTGATCGACCTTTACCACGGACTGCGCGATGGCGACGCGGACCGTGCAATGCACGCCTATGAGACATGGGGCTTCAAGGGCGTGGACCGCGAAGTGATCGAGGTTCTCAATATCTGGGCCGAATTCGTCTATGCGCCGCTGATGAAGGACAAGGTCCAGAAAATCCAGCAATCGGAAAGCGGCATGTATGGTGCCAAAATCGCCAACAAGGTACACCGCGAACTGCGCCGGCTGGGCGGAGTCACGCCGCCGCGCGAATTCGTGCTGATGGACCGCGCGGCAATCGGTCTTGGCTCGGTCTTCATGCATCTGCGCGCCGAGGTCAACTGGCACCGGATGTTCCACGATTTGATCGGCGATTTCGACGTTGACGCGCTGGCCGCCCGGCAGGCAGCGGCGCTGGCGGCGGCAAAGGTGCCGGCGGCCGACTAATTCAGACTATACGCCACCATCAAGGCGAGATTGTTCAGCCCGTGGCACAGAATTCCGGGCCACAGCGAGCGGTTGATTTCGAACAGCAAGGCCAGCAACATCGACAGCGCCAGCATCTCGATCACGAAGGGAAGCCCGGCGGCGAACACATAGAAATGGCTGAAGGTGAACACAACGGCGCTGGTCAAGGTTGCCGTTGCCACCCCCATGCGCCGCCGCAGCCACCCGTACAGCAGCCCGCGATAGAGGATTTCCTCGACCAGCGCGGCGGTCGGCACGGCGAGAACGAACAGCGCGGCGAGCATTACCGGACGGCCGCGGAACGGGTCGATCAGATTGCCGCCGGCGGCAAGGGCCGCCTCCCACACGCCGGCGGCGGAATAGATCACGATGGAAATACCAACCCACAAAAAAGCCGCCAGACAGCCGATGACCAGCAAGGCTGGTTCGCAGCGCTGCAACCCGATATCGCGCCAACGCCGCCCCGGCGCGCGGACCGCCACGGCCCAGATCACGGCGAGCAACGCGCCGTAGGCCAGGAACCCGAAAGCGAGTACAGGCAGCACACCGTATCGCGCCATCGCGATCACGGCGGCGAGGGCGGCGGCGCCGAGCACGAAAATTATCGCCAGCTCGCGGCCACTGGCGGCGGATAACGGCGCAAGCGCGCTTGATCGGCCCGGCGCGGTCATTCAATGTCCTTAATCGGCCAATCGTACATTGCGTGGTTATAGCATTGCCGCGGCAATATCCGCCGCCGTGAAAAGGGGTACGACATGGCGCTCGATCTGGTGTTGCGCAACGCACGGATTTTGGACGCCGATGTCCTGCTCAATATCGGCATTGCCGATGGCCGCATCCAGGCAATCGGGGCCGACCTGGCGGGGGATGGCGATGCGCTCGATCTTGACGGCTGCATGGTGTCGCCGGGTCTGATAGAGACCCATATCCATCTCGACAAATCTCGTATCCTGGAGCGCTGTTCGGCCGCGCCCGACCGGGGCACCGACCATATGGCGCGGGTTGCGGCGGTGAAATCCGGGTTCACCGTCGAGGATATCCATTCCCGCGCCAAGGCGACGCTGGAGGGGTGCATCGCGCACGGGACAACCCATATCCGCACCCATGTAGAGGTCGACCCGAATGTCGGATTGCGCGGCTTCGAAGCGCTGCAACAACTGGCCGATGAATATCGCTGGGCGGTGGATATGGAAATCTGCGTCTTCGCCCAGGAAGGCTGGACCGGCCTTCCCGAAGCCGACGCCAATGTCGTGGAAGCGTTGCGGCGCGGCGCATCGGTCGTCGGCGGGGCACCCGGTTACGATGTGGACCATGCCTGGCAGATAAACCGGATCTTCGAGTTGGCGCGCGAATTCGATGTCGATGTCGATATTCATCTCGATGTCGGGCCGACCACCGGCGACATGGATATCCACCTGGTCTGCGATCTGACGCAACAATATGGCTGGGGCGGCCGGGTCGCGGTCGGCCATGGCACAAAATATTCCTGCTTGCCGCCCGACCGGCTGCGCGATCTCGGCGCGCGGCTCAGCGATGTCGGAGTCGCGGTCACGGTCTTGCCGGCCACCGATCTGTTCATCATGGGGCGCCACCAGGACCATAGCGTGATGCGCGGCGTCGCCGACGCCCATGCGCTGATGCAATGCGGCGTCAACTGCACGCTCGCGTCCAACAATATCCTGAACCCGTTCACGCCATTCGGCGACGGGTCGCTGACCCGGATGGCAAATCTGTACGCCAATGTCGTCCAGCGCGGGACGGCGGCCGAACTGGCCGAATGTTTCGCCATGATCACCCAGCGCGCGGCCCGCCTGATACGCCGCGACGATTACGGCATTGCTGTCGGCAAGCCGGCCGACATTGCGGTCTGGGACACGCGCGATCCGGCCGAGGCGGTGGCGACCGTGGCCCGGCCGCTCTTTGCCTTCAAGGCCGGCCGGCGGACCTTCACCGCAACCCGGCCGGTGCTACATAAGCCCGGTTAGCAAGCTGTGGCGAATGGCAAAGGCTTTCGGTATAGTCCGCGCAAATTGGATGATAGGGGGGAAGCATGTCGATGGAAGTAAGGGTGAAACGCGGTGCGGCGCTGGCCGTCGCGGGCGTTTTGGTTTGGCCGGGAACGGCGATGGCGCAAAGCGCGGTCAGCGCCGGCGATACGGCGTGGATACTGACATCGACTGCGCTGGTCCTGTTCATGACCTTGCCGGGGCTGGCCCTGTTTTACGGCGGGCTGGTACGCGCCAACAGCGTGCTTTCGGTGCTGATGCAGTGTTTCACGATTGCCTGCGTGGCGTCGGTGCTTTGGCTGGCCCTTGGATACAGTCTGGCCTTCGGCGACGGCGGCAGCGCCAATGCGTGGATTGGCGGCCTGGGCAAGGCGTTTTTTAGCGGCATCGGAACCGGTGCTGTGTCCGGCACGATCCCCGAAGACGTATTTTTCATGTTCCAGATGACCTTCGCGATCATCACGCCGGCGCTCATCGTCGGCGCTTATGTGGAGCGGACGAAATTCGCGGCGGTGATCTTTTTCAGTTCGGTCTGGCTGCTGGTGGTCTATGCGCCGGTGACCCATTGGGTGTGGGGCGGCGGCTGGTTGGCGGAAATGGGCGTCCGGGACTTCGCCGGCGGTCTTGTCGTGCATGTGACGGCCGGCGTCTCGGCCCTGGTGTTCGCCGCCATGCTTGGCGGACGGCGCGGGTTTCCCAACCAGGTGCGGCCGCCGCATAATCCGGGCATGACCATGATCGGCGCGGCGATGCTGTGGGTCGGCTGGTTCGGGTTCAACGCCGGCAGCGCCCTGGCGGCGGACGGTAACGCCGGCATGGCGATGCTGGTCACCCATATCGCCGCCGCGACCGCGTCGCTGAGCTGGGCGGCGATGGAATGGATCAAATTCGGCAAACCGAGCCTGGTCGGCATCGTCACCGGCATGGTCGCGGGACTGGCCACGATCACGCCGGCGTCCGGCTTCGTCGGGCCGGTCGGCGCGCTGATCCTGGGCGCCGCGGCCGGAATTGTGTGCCAATGGGTGACCAGCTGGCTCAAGCAGTCGGTGCAGATCGACGATTCGCTGGACGTGTTCGCCGTACACGGTATCGGCGGCATCATGGGCACGTTGGGGGTGTCGTTTCTGGCGGCGCCGGTATTCCAGGGCCTTGGCCTCGCCGACGGTCTTGGCATCGGCCAGCAGCTATGGGTGCAGACGATTGGCGTATTGTCGATTGCCACCTGGTCGGCGGTGGCGAGTTTCGTGATCATCAAGCTCGCCGATTTGATCTTCGGCCTGCGGGTGTCGGAAGAGGATGAGATCGAGGGACTCGATATCACCGCGCACGGCGAAACCGGGTATGATTTGTAGGTAGCGGCGATACGCTAGCTGCATGAACTGGCTTCGAGGCCGAACCGGTGATTGGCGAATGGATCGACTTTTACAATACCGAGCGGCCGCATCCGTCCCTGGCCGGTCAACCGCCGGCGGAGGTCTTGCGTGCCGGCCAGCCTGTGGATATGAACGTATACGTTCAGACGGCGTTGTCAGGGGAAATCGAACCGGTCAGAAAAACTCCGCCATCGGTAGATTTCAGGCCGCAATTTGACGCCACTCCGCCCAGGCGGCGGAACGATTGAGTTTGAAGTTTTCGCGGTTGTAAAGATGACGTTCCTGGTAGAAGTGATTGTGGACTGAAGCGTGGATCGAGGCAAATTTCT
>PTKA01000148.1 GCA_002937525.1 Alphaproteobacteria bacterium MarineAlpha10_Bin3 | reverse complement strand
ACGCCGATCGGTCCCATACCGGGACCACCGCCGCCATGCGGGATGCAGAACGTCTTGTGCAAATTCATGTGCGATACGTCGGCGCCCAGTTCGGCTGGCCGGCTGACCCCCAGCAAGGCGTTCAGATTGGCGCCGTCCAGATAGACCTGGCCGCCATTGTCGTGGACGATGGCGCAGATATCGCGGATCGATTCCTCGAACACGCCATGGGTCGAGGGATAGGTCACCATCAGGGCGGCGAGCGCGCCGGCATGGGCTTTCGCCTTGGCGCGCAGATCGTCGATATCGATATTGCCGGCATCGTCACAATCGACGACGACGACCCGCAGGCCGGCCATCACGGCGCTGGCCGGATTGGTGCCGTGGGCCGAGCTGGGGATCAGGCAGATATCGCGGCCGCCCTGGCCCCGGCTGCCATGATAGGCGCGGATCACCAGCAGGCCGGCGAATTCGCCCTGCGACCCGGCATTGGATTGAAACGACACCGCATCATACCCGGTCGCCCGGCACAGCATGTCTTCCAGATCGTCGATCAGCGCCCGGTACCCGGCCAACTGGCTGGCCGGGGCGAAGGGATGGATGCGGGCGAATTCGGGCCAGCTTATTGGCATCATCTGGGTTGTCGCATTCAGCTTCATGGTGCAGGAACCGAGCGGGATCATCGACCGGTCGAGCGCGATATCCTTGTCCTGCTGGCGCTTCAGGTAGCGCAGCATTTCGGTTTCCGAGTGGTGGCTGTTGAAGATCGGGTGGGTCAGAAATCGAGTGCGCCGGCGTAAGGCTGCCGGAATTCCGTCCTCGATTTTGGCGTCGATGGCGTCGATTGATGGCGCGCCGCCACCGAATATGCTCCAGACCGCTTCGATATCGGCCCTGGTCGTGGTTTCATCAAAGGATAATGCCAGCCTGTCGCCGTCGATTTCGCGAAAGTTGAACCCGGCGTTCCGCGCCCGTTCGTGCAGCGCCGCCGCGCCGCCCGGCACGCGCAGGCTGAGCGTGTCGAACCAGGAATTATTGGTGATTTCGAAACCGAGTTCGCGCAACCCCGCCGCCGCGATACAGGCCATCCGATGGACCCGTGCGGCGATGACCGCCAACCGTTCCGGCCCGTGATAGATCGCATAAAGTGCCGCCATGACCGCCAGCAGCACCTGGGCGGTACAGATGTTGCTGGTGGCTTTTTCGCGGCGGATATGCTGTTCGCGGGTTTGCAGCGCCAGGCGCAAGGCCGGCTTTCCACTGGCGTCGATCGACACGCCGACCAGGCGGCCGGGAATCGAGCGGCGGAATTTCTCGCGGGTCGCCATGAACGCGGCATGTGGCCCGCCGCAGCCCAATGGCACGCCGAAGCGCTGGGCGCTGCCGATAACGGCGTCGGCGCCCCATTCGCCGGGCGGGGTCAGCAATGTCAGCGCCAGCAGATCGGCCGCGACCGTGACCAGCGCGCCGCAGCCATGGGCGGCGGCGGCCACCGCTGCGTAATCGGAGACCGTCCCGTCGCCGGCCGGATATTGCAACAAGACGCCGAAGGGGGCTGCGTCCGCGAGGTCGCGATGCGGATCGCCGACCCGCAATTCGATTCCCAGCGGCGCCGCCCGGGTCGCCAGCACCGCCAGGGTCTGCGGGTGGCAGTCCTGGGCGGCAAAGAAGACATTGCTTTTCGATTTGCCCATGCGCCGGCACAAGGTCATCGCTTCGGCGGCGGCGGTCGCTTCATCCAAAAGCGAGGCATTGGCCACATTCATCCCGGTCAAATCCATGACCATGGTCTGAAACGCCAGCAGCACTTCCAGCCGGCCTTGCGAGATTTCCGGCTGGTAGGGTGTATAGGCGGTGTACCAGCCGGGGTTTTCCAGCACATTGCGCAATATCACGCCCGGCGTGAAACAATCATGGTAGCCCATGCCGATCATCGAGCGCATCACCCGGTTCTTCGACGCCATGGCCCGCAGGGCGGCCAGCACCTCGGCTTCGGTCCGGCCGGGCGGCAGGTCAAGCGGTCCCGCGGCGCGGATTGCGGCGGGTGCGGCCCGGTCGATCAACGCTTCCAGGGACGCAATTCCGACCACGCGCAGCATGGCGTCGATATCGGCCTGGTTCGGCCCGATATGGCGGGTGACGAAATCGTCGTTCTGTTCAAGGTCCAGCAAGGGGGCCATGGCGATTCTTTCAAGGTTAGGGGGTTAGAGTTTGGCGACGAACGCCTTATAGGTGTCGGCATCCATCAGATCGTCGAGTTCGGCTGGATCGCTAAGGGTCACGGTGAAGAACCAGCCGTCGCCTTCCGGGTCTTCGTTCGCCTTGCCCGGTTCATCGACGAGCGCGTCATTGACTGTTTCGACCGTGCCCGAAACCGGGGCATGGATATCGCTTGCCGCCTTGACCGATTCGACGATTGCGACGTCGCCGCCCTGGTCGATAGTGTCGCCGGTTTGGGGCAATTCCACGAAGACGATATCGCCGAGCTGTTCTTGTGCGTAATCGGTAATGCCGATCGTCGCAATATCGCCATCGACGCGGATCCATTCATGGTCTTCGGTAAATTTTGTTTCGCTCATGTTTTCCTCCCTGCTTTCTCATTATCCCCGGTGATAGCGTGCCGGCGTGAACGGCATGGCTGCGACGCGCGCGGCCATCGCCTTGCCCCGGACCATCAGATCGAGCGGGGTATCGATGCTGGCCAATTCGGCGCGCACATAACCCATCGAAATCGGCGCGCCCAAGGTCGGGGCGAAGCCACCGCTGGTCACGGCGCCGGCGTTCCGGCCGTCCTTGTCGGCGATCGGGGTTCCCTCGCGCGCCGGGGCGCGGCCGTCGGGGCGTAATCCGACCCGCCTTCGCGTAACGCCCTGGGCAATCTGCCGGCGGATCACGGCATCGCCGGGGAAACCGCCTTCGGCCCGCCGCCGCTTGCCGATCGACCAGGCCAGACCGGCCTCGACCGGGCTCGTCGTGGTGTCGATGTCATGGCCATACAGGCACAACCCCGCTTCCAGGCGCAGCGAATCCCGCGCGCCCAGGCCAATCGGCGCGACCTCTGCTTCGTCCAGCAGTGCTGCCGCCAGTGCTGGCGCGTCCTGGCCCGCGACCGAGATCTCGAATCCATCCTCGCCGGTATAGCCGCAGCGGCTGACGATGCACGCAAAGCCCATGACCGGCATCGCGGCGCTGGACATGAATTTCAGTCCGGCGGCGCCACCGGCGTGGCGTTCCAATACGCGCGCGGCGGCCGGTCCCTGCAGGGCGATAAGGGCGCGGTCTTCCATCGGTTCAACGGCGATATCGCGCGGCAGATTGGCCCGCAAATGGGCGAGATCGGCCGCCTTGCGATCGGCGTTGACGACCAGATACAGATGATCTTGCGCCTTGGTCACGATAAGATCGTCCAGAATGCCGCCGGACGGGCCGGTGAACTGGGTGTAGCGCATGGCGCCCGGCACCAGCCCCTGGATATCGCCGGGAACCAGCGCTTCAAGGGCCGCGGCGGCGTTCACGCCGATCAGCCGCAACTGACCCATATGCGACACGTCGAACAACCCGGCCTGACGGCGCGTGTGCAGATGTTCCTTCAGCACGCCGGCGGCGAACTGGACCGGCATATGATAGCCGGCGAACGGCACCATCTTGGCGCCAGATGCGATATGAAGATCGTATAGCGGCGTGCGGTCCAACGCGACTGTACAAGGTGCTTTCACCGGGCGGTCCTTCAACAAAACGGGTTCACGGCGACAGCTCCATTCCCATGGATCTGTGCCCCCGCTCTGTCTTTGAACCTGAGAGCATCACCGGGTATTGCCCGGCTTACACCTTCGGTGAGACGCCATGACGGCGACGCCTGCTTTCCAGAGTGACCTTCCCCTGCGGTCCTTTTGCCTGAGAGATTCCGGGGCGGTTGCTCCTTCGGCGCGGATACCCGATTGCGGTATCCGTCTCTCCCACAGGGTTCAACGGTGCATTGTACGTCTTCAAGGTAATCGTCCAGCCCGGATTGTCAACCGAATGGGGCGGCCGCCACGGAATCGTGTTTGGTGTCGATTTACACTTTAAGGAATGCCGCATCGCCGTTATATGGTGGGCATGACAACGTCAAACCGACCCTGGTTGCGGCCGGCCGTGGAATACGGCCCGCTCATCATCTTCTTCATCGCCTATGTGAAATATGGCCTGATGGCGGCGACCGGCGCGCTGATGGCCGCGTCGGTAGTGGCGATTGCCGCGTCCTACATACTGGAACGCCGCGTTCCGGTCGTGACGGTCGCGACCGCCGTGATTGTGATGATTTTTGGCGGCCTGACCCTGTATTTCGACGATGAACGTTTCATCAAGCTGAAACCGACCATCGTTCAGGGATTATTCGCGGTGGTGCTGATTGGCGGGCTGATCTTCGACAAGCCGTTGTTGAAGCCCTTGCTCAGCGGCGCCTGGCAGCTCACTGACCAGGACTGGCGCACTCTCACGCTACGGTTCGGCATATTCTTCGCCGTCATGGCGGTCATCAACGAAATCGTCTGGCGAACCCAGAGCACGGATTTCTGGGTCAATTATAAATTATTCGGCGCCATCGGCCTGACTCTCGCCTTCACCGCCAGCCAGGCGCGGCTGATCCTGCGCAGTCAATCCGACACGGGAAAAAAATAACAAATCCCGAGCGAACCCTTTGGTTCGCGACGACGAATTTGCGGAAGACATCCCTAATCGCGGGAAATTTCGCCCCAGGCATTGTCGAGCGCATTGGTCCGGGCGGTGAAAACCGGTTGGTCGCGGACTTCGTCATAATGGTTCAATGCCCAGATGACGGAGGGAAAGGCGAGATTGTCCCAGGGGATTCGATCCCAATCGAACAACGCCGCTTCTTCGCTTTCCTCGCCGGGCGCGCAATCGGGGGACAGCAATTTTGCCCGGTAGATGAGCTGCACCTGGCTGATGCGCGGGATGTTGTAGACCGCGAGCAAGGCGTCGATTGCGATCTCGGCGCAGGCTTCCTCAAGCGTTTCGCGGACCGCGCCATGGGCGGCCGCCTCATTCAGTTCCAGATACCCTGCCGGCATGGTCCAGTATCCCTTGCGGGGCTCGATGGCCCGGCGGCAGAGCAGAATCTTGTCTTCCCAACTGGCCACCGCGCCGACGACGATA
>PTKA01000147.1 GCA_002937525.1 Alphaproteobacteria bacterium MarineAlpha10_Bin3 | reverse complement strand
TATAATATTTGTTGATCCAGGGCGGGACGATCAGAAGTGGCCGCTTGAAGACCTGTTCGGTGTTGGCGCGTACTGGATGAGCTGCATCAAGTCATTTTGATAGACGATCTGGCCCGGCGTATTGGCGATGTTGCCGCCGATCTCGAAGGCGTCCTCATCGACCATGCGGATGCGCAGTTTGCCGTCGCCGCGCTTCAGGTCGGTTAGCAAATTTTCGAATCCCCGGATCAGATTTTCGCCGTTGGATTCGATACAGGCGCGCCGGACCGCGGGATTGGACAGGGCGAAGTTCGTCGGTGCGATCGCATCCGCGCCCTGGCGGGTATAGAATACGGCCTTGCGCGCATCGCTGGCGCTCATGCCTACAACACGGGCCGCGGTTTCCACCATCCAGTTCGCGGTTAGCAGATAGGCTTGCTTGATGAGGTCGAAATAGCCGCTGTTTTCCCAGGCCGGGTCCGCGAATCGGCGGTCCTCTGGCGCGGGTGTAACGCACGATTCCAGCGCCTCGCCGAGGAAACGCCGTCCCGCATAGTTTATCAGGCCCCGATAGTCCCGCCACAACGCCGCCTGGGCCTTCAGCATAGTGCCGGGATCATTCAGCAAATTTTGCGCCAGGGCGCGAAATAAATTAGCGTTATTAAGGGCATCGCGGTTCCTGTGTGAAGTGAACGCGGGTCGGCGCTGGGACAAAGCCTGGACCAGGAGTGGCGCGCGCCGGGCCAGCCTGGCCATGTCGCCGATGAATTCGAAGACGTTCGGCGCCCGATGCCCGCTATCCGATTGATCGCGCATGAGACCTTCCTTATTCTGGCCGAACGCAAGGAGCGGTGCTTGCGAAAGATCCTTTTGGTCTTGCGTGGCCGTCTCGCCAGAGCAGGTTGAATTTATGCAGCAGTACAAAATATTTCATGGCGGGTTAGATGATGGGCCACGGTTTTTGCGCGGATCACGTTCCCGACGCTTCCGGTTGGCGGTATTGATCGGGGCGTCGCTGTTGCTTGCAGGATGCGGAAGCCTTCCCGATATTCCCGATTACGTCAATCCGTTGACGTGGTTCGAGGATGACGAGCCGGCTCAAGGCGCTGCGGCGAAAAAAGACTATCCGAGATTGAGTTCAGTCCCGGCGCGGCCGAGCGCGCCGTCGCTTGAATCGCAGCAGGCGAAAATCCAGCAAGGCTTGATCGCCGATCAGCGCAATGCGCGCTATAGCGATAATCTGGTTCGCCGGGAAGCCGATCGCCGCCTGGCCCCAGCCGCACGCCGGGTTCCCGTTGTGCCGCCGGTCGCGCGCCCATCGGTGCCGCCGCCGTCTGTTGCGCGCCCATCCGTACCGCCACCGCCAGTCGCGCGGCCGGCGCCACCGGTACGGCGTCCGGCTGAAACGCAGGTCGCGGCGCGGCCTGCCGTCCCGCCGGTGAAATCAGCGCCGCCTCTTGTGACCCGGGCGGTCCCGACACGCCAACCGGCTCCGTCACTCGGGCCGGCGGGGCAAACGATCAAGATTGGCACGATCTATTTTGGCGATAATTCGAACAAGTTGCAGCGCGATGATTTGACCATTTTACAACAGATCGCAGCGGTGCAACGCAACACCGGTGCGACAATTCGTATTATTGGTCACGCCAGCGGCCGGGTCCGGACCTTCGATCCGGCGCTGCGCGCGCGGATCAACTATAAAGTGTCGCTTGATCGCGCGAACTCGATTGCCTCCGCTCTTGTCCGCATGGGGGTGCCGACCGATAGGATTCAGGTCGAGGGAGCCGGCGACACCGCGCCGATATACGCCGAATACACCGCTGCCGGCGAAGCCGCTAATCGGCGCGCCGAGCTGTTTATGCTGAACTGACCCGGCGGCGTGGCGCGTCACAGTTGAATTCGGCCGCCGGATTTTACCGCGAACTGCGCCGGGTTCATACCGTCGCAATGACGGGACCACATATAACGATAGGCGCTTTCCAGTTCCTGAATATGCTGGTCGTAATTGAACAAACCGCGGATACCCGCGCCGGCAGGTTCAGGCGCAGGTCGGCCAGCCGGTCCCGGTCGGCGGCCAGTTTGAGCGCATTGGCGACATAGTGTTCCTCGCTGTCGGAGGCAAGGTCGGCGATGCCGGTTCGGGTGAGGCAGCGTAGACCCTGGCGGCCGATGAAGCTGTCGGTCGTGAGCGATATCACCGGCAGCCCGACCCATAATGCCTCGCAACTGGTCGTTCCGCCGTTGAAGGGAAACGGATCGAGCGCAATATCGGCTTCCAGCAAGCCGGCCAGATGTTCGCCCTAGGTTGCCCGCATGCCTTGAAATTCGAGCCGCGCCTCGTCGATGCCCTGGTCGATGAATTTGTCGCGCAGACGGTTGCGCGTCGCCGGGTCGTCGAAATAACCCGAACTGCGCAGGATTAACCGAGAATCCGGTATTTCAATGAGAATTTTTGACCATACAGCAATGACTTGATCGCTTATCTTCGCGTGATTATTGAAGCTTCCAAAGGTGATGTAACCGTTCCTTAAACACGGCAAAGGGCGTGGCGCCGGTGCGTCGGCGGGAGGGCGGTAGACGGTATGATTGGAAATCCGTACCAGCGATTCGGTGTAAAATCCTTCGACCCGTCCAAGCGGATCGGAAGTCTCGTCGGTAATCAGATAGTCTATTGTCGCCAGCCCGGTCGAGGCGACGCGGTTGAGATAGCAAATCTGCACCGGGGCCACGCGATGCGCCGGCACCCGCAGATCCTTGCCGCGGTAACTGGAGGCGAGAACCAGAATATCGATCTCGCCGCGCCGGATCCGTGCCACCGTTCCCGCGACCGTGTCCGCCGATATGTCCTGCCACGAATCGGTGTATTCGCCCAGGCGTCCGGCTGCCGGTGCCCTATCCTCGTCTCCGAAATAACCGGTTATGTGAAACCGCGTGCGGTCGTGGCGGGCAAGAACGGGTTCGAGAAACCGGGCGGTGATCCCTTCGCCCAGATCTTGCGCCAGATAGCCAATCCGCAGCCGGCCATCGGGCCGTGGCGGCGCCGTTCGGACCACCTTGTCGGCTGGTGTATCCGCGACCAGCCGCCGGCCCCAATCTTGTTTTAGCGCGAAAAATGCTTTGGCATCGGTCTTTGCATCGAAGGCGGCGTAGAAGCAAAGGCTCGATATCGCATCCAGATTATGCGGTGCGCTTTCCAGCGATTGGCGCCAGCAATTCAGCGCGTCCGGCACGGCTCCCTGGGTGACATGGATATCGGCCAAATCGTTCCATGCCTGAAACTGTTCGGGCGCCAGGGCGAGGCTGTGTTGCAGGTCTTGCGCCGCTTGGCCGATATGGCCGCTGCGCTTCAGGCATGCGCCCCGCAGATAATACGCCTCGGCCGAATCCGGCAGCAAGGCTACCGCGCGTTCGCAGGGTGCCACGGCACCGTGAAAGTCTTTTAGCGCCATCAGGCACCGGGCGTGAAATATGTGCAGGCCGCCATCGCCGGGCATGGCATCGATCACCCCGCTTATGGCAACCGCGGCGGCGTCGGCGCGGCCAAGGGATAACAGTGCCGTGGCCCGCATCAATGCCGCTTCGAGGCAATCCGGGTCGCGCGTAAGCACAGCGTCCGCCGCCATCAGGCATCCTTTCCAGTCCTGCTGGCCGTGCCGGGCGCGCGTGCGTTCTAGCCATAGGGCCGCGTCATCGCCATCCAGGTTGCCACTCATCGCGAAAATTATCCAAATTGCGTCTAACCCTAGCAAATTTCATGCAACAATGTCGCCGGGTTGCCGGCAGCCTACGAAGCGGTCGACAGGTCGCGTTGAGGGCGCTACACAAACGCCAGCAATGACACTTTTTCACGCAAATTAAGGAGCGCGCCGTGATGACAGCCCCGCTTCGGGTTGCGGTTGCTGGATTGGGTACGGTCGGTGCCGAGACGGTTCGGCTGATCGCCGTACAGCAGGACATATTGGCGCTGCGTTGCGGCCGCGACATCACCGTTACCGCCATATCGGCGCGCGACCGCGCGCGCGACCGGGGCATAGATCTGGGTTCGATCGCCTGGTTCGACGATCCGGCCGCCATGGCGCGCGATGCCGATGCCGATGTCGTGGTCGAATTGATCGGCGGCTGCGACGGCGTGGCGCTTGATATCTGTCGTGCGGCGATTGCCGCGCGGCGTCATGTGGTCACGGCGAACAAGGCGCTGATCGCGCTCAAGGGGGCCGAACTTGGCGAGGCGGCGGAAGCCGCCGGCGTGGCGCTTGCCTATGAATCGGCCGTCGCCGGCGGCATTCCAATCATCAAGGCGCTGCGCGAGGGGTTGGCGGCCAACCGGGTCAGCCGGGTGCATGGAATTTTGAACGGCACCTGTAATTACATTCTCACCACGATGCGCGAGACCGGCCGCGATTTCGACGATGTGCTGCGCGATGCGCAGGAACTCGGCTATGCCGAAGCCGATCCGAGCTTCGATGTCGACGGCGTCGATACCGCGCACAAACTGGCGATCCTGACCAGCGTGGCGTTCGGTTGCGCGATCGACTTCGATGCGGTGCAAATCGAAGGAATCCGCCATATCGCCGCCAGCGATATCGCTTATGCGACCGAACTTGGCTACCGCATCAAGCTGCTGGGTATTGCGGAAAAAACCGACGCCGGCATCGGGCAGCGCGTTCATCCGGTCATGGTGCCGATCAACGCGCCGATAGCGGCGGTGGAAGGTGTCGTCAATGGCGTGGTCGTCGAGGGGGATTTCGTCGACCTTCGGGAGAGTGCAGGCGTTGACTTCGTCCACTTCAGCGACAGCAGCCCTGAGAAGCTGTTGCCGGAGGCCATGGGTGGGGGTCTGGCCGTCTTTGACAGCGATGCCGACGGCGACCTCGACCTGTACTTCGTGAACGGCCGTCCTCTGTCCCCGGTGTCCACCGCCACAGTGCCTGTCAACGCCTTGTTTCTCAACGAGTCGCGCGGTGACGCATGGTCGTTTGTCGAGGTTCCGGGGGCCCGCGGCGCTGACGACGACGGTTATGGCATGGGCAGCTGCGTGGGGGACTACGATGGCGACGGGCTTGTCGACCTCTACGTAACCAATGTCGGCCCCAACCGTCTCTATCACGCCACGGATTCAGGGTACACAGACGCTACGTCGGTGGCGGACGTCGGC
>PTKA01000146.1 GCA_002937525.1 Alphaproteobacteria bacterium MarineAlpha10_Bin3 | reverse complement strand
TGGTTCCTCTTTTAGTTCACCAATTGCCTTTTCCTGAATTGCATTTTGATCGAGGTATTTTTTAAGTAATATTCTGTTCGTCGCATAAATGGCAGCCTTTGCTACAGTCTTGTCGGCCCCGGCTACGGGATCAAGATCGCTGGCGCGTACCGGGCCGCGAATGGCGCGTTCGAACTGGACGAAACGCCGCAAAAACCGGACGGACCCGGCGACCCCGCCGCCGATGCGGCCAGCGCCGCCGTTTGGTACCGAAATATCACCCGCGAGGTGTTCGGATAAGGCCGCGCGCGGAATTCGCCTGGTATGGGTCGCCAATCGCTCTCAAATGCGATAAAGTGAATATGTTAATTCGTCACCACGAGGTTTGTTAAAGCCGATGTTCGATCGCCGCGGATTTCTTCAGGTTGCCCTGGCGGCGTCGGCGTTTGCCGCGCCCGGAACGCTCGGCCGCGCGGCGGTGGCGCAGGCCATCACCCAGGACGAATTATTGCGGTTCGACCCGGTGGGCCAGGTCACGTTGCTGCATTTCACCGATATTCATGCGCAGCTTGCGCCGATCTATTTCCGCGAGCCGGCGACCAATATCGGCGTCGGCAAATTTCGCGGGCTGCCGCCGCATGTGACCGGGCAGGCGATGCTCGATATGTTCGGCATCCGTGGCGGGACACCCGAAGCTTATGCGCTGTCGAGCCAGGATTTCACCGCGCTGGGCCGCGAATATGGGCGGGTCGGGGGTCTTGACCGCATGGCGACGCTGATCAAGGCGATCCGCGCCGAGCGGCCAGCCAACACGATTCTGCTCGATGGCGGCGATACCTGGCAGGGCTCCTATAGCGCGCTCAAAACCGGCGGCGCCGACATGGTCACGGCGATGAACGCGCTTGGCGTTGAAGCGATGACCGCGCATTGGGAATTCACCTACGGCGCAGACCGGGTCCGCGAATTGATCGACATGCTGGATTTTCCGTTTCTTGCCGGCAATGTCCGCGATACCGATTGGGAAGAGCCGGTGTTCGACTCGACCAAGATGTTCGAGCGCGCGGGCGTGAAGATCGCGGTGATCGGCCAGGCCTTTCCCTATACGCCGATCGCCAACCCGCGCTATCTGATCCCGGACTGGACGTTCGGCATTCAGGAAAATCTGGTCCGGGGGCATGTGGCGGCGGCGCGCAAGGCGGGCGCCGACCTGGTTGTCATGCTGAGCCATAACGGTTTCGATGTTGACCGCAAGCTTGCGTCCCGCATCAAGGGCATCGACGTCATCCTGACCGCCCATACCCATGACGCCGTGCCGCGCCCGGTGGTGGTCGATGGCACCCTGTTGGTCGCTTCGGGTTCGCATGGCAAATTCCTCTCGCGGCTCGATATCGAGGTCAAGGGCAAGCGGATCGTCAATTTCCGCTATCGGTTGATCCCGATATTCGCCGACGCGATCACGCCGGACCCCGATATGGCCAAGGTGATCGGCGACCTCCGCGCGCCGTATGAAGCGGAACTGAACCGGGTTCTGGGGCAGACCGAAACGCTGCTGGTCCGGCGTGGCAGTTTCGGCGGCACCTTCGATGAATTGATCTGTCAGGCATTGCTTGAAGAACGCGACGCGCAGATTTCGCTGTCGCCGGGGTTCCGCTGGGGGGCGTGTTTGTTGCCGGGCCAGGATATCCGGGTCGAGGACCTCTATAACCAGACCGCGATCACCTATCCGAGCGCCTATCGCAGCGAGTTCACCGGCGAATTCCTGAAGGTGGTGCTGGAGGATGTCGCCGATAATCTGTTCAACCCCGATCCGTACTACCAGCAGGGCGGCGATATGGTGCGGACCGGGAATCTTGGTTATGCGATCGATGTCTCCAAACCGATCGGCGCGCGTATCTCCGACATGCATCTTCTCGACAGTGGCGAGCGGATCGACGCCGCCAAGAATTACACCGTCGCCGGCTGGGCGTCGGTCAATGAAGGGACCGAAGGTCCGCCGATCTACGATGTGGTAAGCCGCTATATCGAACGCCACAAAACCGTCCGGATCGAAGCAAACAACAGCATCAAGGTGAGCGGTGTCTGAACACCATTAAGATAGTGGGAGGAGTAGGGTGAGTGGGTGACTTCGATGTAACCCTGTTGGGCGCGGCGGGCGCTGGGTTTCTGAGCTTCCTTTCACCCTGTGTCCTGCCCCTGGTGCCGCCATATCTGTGTTATATCGGCGGTGTCAGCCTCGACGAGTTGACCGGGGAAACCGAAGCCCGGCCCGCCCGCGTTACTCGCCAGGTGCTGTGCGCCGCGGTGTTGTTCGTACTTGGCTTCACCACCGTTTTTGTTGCGCTGGGGGCCAGTTCTTCGTTTCTCGGTCAATTCGTGATCGAATATCTCGATATCCTCGCCAAGATCGCCGGCGTCGTCATTATCATCTTCGGCCTGCATTTCCTGGGACTGTTCAAATTCGCTTTTTTGATGCGCGAGGCGCGGTTTCATATCGAAAAGCGCCCGGCTGGATTGGTCGGTGCCTATATTATCGGGCTGGCTTTCGCCTTTGGCTGGACGCCGTGCGTTGGCCCCGTGCTGGCGGTGATCTTGATGGTTGCGGGCAGCGGCGGCGATTCGGTCCTGTACGGCGCGGCCCTGCTGGGCAGTTACAGCCTTGGCATCGGCGTGCCGTTCATTGCTGCGGCATTCGCGGCGGGGCCCTTTACCCGCATGATGCGGCGCTTCGGCAGTGGCGTGCAGACGGTTGAGAGGATTATGGGCGGGTTGCTGGTCGTCACGGGTATTTTGTTCCTGACCGGGATGATGTCGACCATGGCGTACTGGCTGCTGGAAGCCTTCCCGTCACTTGGCCAGGTCGGGTGACGCACATGGTATTCTAAGCAGGATTCCAATAAAATATGGAAAATAACAAATATTGAATGTGAAAAATAGCGTGGATGACAGCGCGGTTACCTAGGATTTTAGAAAGCGGGTGCCTGACATGCCTGAAGCCATCATGAACCAACAGATGATCGAAAGCGCGCGGGACGCTACCAAATTCTTGAAGGTGTTCGCAAATGAGAACCGCCTGCTGATTTTATGTCATCTCTCGGACGGTGAAAAATCGGTGGCCGAACTCGAAGCGCTGCTTTGTATCCGGCAGCCAACCCTCTCGCAGCAACTCGCCCGGTTGCGGGCCGAAAAATTCGTGAAAACCCGCCGCGAGGCCAAAACGATCTATTATTCCCTGGCCAGCGGAGAAGTCGTCCTGATCATACAGCTTTTGTACAAGTTATTCTGCGAACCAGAGGACGGCCCGGTGATTACCTTGTCGCGCACGCCGATGGCGGCCGAGTAGCCGCCGACGGCAATTACCATGCCCAGACGCTTCGTTTTGCGACCCGCGGCAACGTCTTTGGCGCGGTCATATTCGTGCGCGCGAACCGTCCCGACATTCGCAAATCGACGTAAAATCTTTGGCGGAACTCATAAGAACCCTACTGTTGGTCGATCGGCACCAAGGAATACCCGCAGGCATGCTAGGGTAAATACGAATGTTCAGGAATCCTGCTTCGGTGCAGGTTTCAAGCGTGGCGAAACAGCGATTGATATTCAGCGATTAAGGGAGGCGAAAACATGTTGAACAAATTTACCGCAGCACTCGGCGCGGCATTCTTGGCGCTGGTCATCCTGGTTCCGGCGATGCCGGCGGCGGCCGGGTCCGATCCGATCCGGATCGCAATCCATGTTGACGATAACGACAAGTTCAAAATGAACCTGGCGCTCAACAACGCGGAAAATGTGACCCGATATTACGAGTCGAAAGGCCAGAAAGTGGAAATCCGCATCGTCGCCTACGGGCCCGGACTGCATATGCTTCGCGCGGACACGTCCCCGGTGAAGGCGCGGATTGCGAAGATGGCGCTGACTCTCGACAATATTTCGTTTGCCGCTTGCGGCAACACCAAGGTCAAAATGATGAAGAAATCGGGGAAACCGGTTCCGATCATTGCCGAAGCGAAAATGGTCACGTCCGGCGTCGTTGAACTGGTTGAACTGCAACGTCAGGGCTGGGCTTATATCAAGCCGTAATCTCCACGCTTTTTGGCGGTCGTGCGGCGGCGTCCCGTAACCGGGCGCCGCCTCTTTTTTATGGGCGCACGCCGGCGCGCGGCTTCAGGCCGATATCGGTTTTGATCCGCCCCTGGGCCGCGCCGATGAAGCGGCAAAGATAGGCGCGGGTTTCGCGCGGATCGATGATGTCCTCGACCCCGAAGGCTTCGGCCGTGCGAAACGGCGAGGCGTATTCGCGAAGCTCTGCTTCCAGTTCCGCTTCGCGCTGTTTGGGATCGGCGGCGGCGGCGATCTCGCGGCGATAGGCGACGGCGACGCCGCCTTCGACCGGCAGCGAGCCCCATTCCGCCGAAGGCCAGGCAATCCGCAAATTCAGCCCGGCCTGATGGCAGGTCGCCATGCCAGCCATCCCATAGCATTTGCGAATGACCACGGTCATCACCGGCACCCGCGCTTGCGAGGCGACATACACCGCCCGCATCCCGGCGCGCAGCACCCCGGCGCGTTCCGCCTGTTCGCCGACCATGAAGCCGGGCACATCGACCAGGAAGACAAGGGGAATATGGAAGGTGTCGCAGAGTTCGATGAAATGGCACTGCTTGTTCGACTCGGCCACGTTCATCGCGCCGCCATAGACCATCGGATTGTTGGCCACGATCCCCACCACATGACCGTCGAGCCGGGCCAGCGACGTAATCAGCGCCTTGCCGTGGCCGGGCTGAATTTCAAAGCTTGAGTTCCGGTCGAAAACCAATTCGATGATACGGCGCATGTCGTAGGGGTGCCGGCGTTCGTGCGGCACGGCGTCCAGCAATGCTTCTTCGATGCGCCCGGCCGGGTCGCCGGCGACCACGCGCGGCGGCGCCTCATGGACGTTTTGCGGCATGAAACTCAGATAGCGGCGGATCATCGCAAAGCAGGCTTCCTCCGATGGGGCCGCATTGTCGATGGTCCCGCCGGCGGCGACCGCGACCGGCACGCCGCCAAGGTCTTCCTTGGTAATCTTCTGGCCAAGCGAGCGGGCGACGACCGGCGGCCCGGCGGCGAATATCTGACTGGTGCCTTCGACCATCACCGACCAGTGCGACAGGATCGCCCG
>PTKA01000145.1 GCA_002937525.1 Alphaproteobacteria bacterium MarineAlpha10_Bin3 | reverse complement strand
GTCCCATTGCCATCGGCAAATCCCCTTCAAGACAGGCCCCCAGAGAATCAGACGATGGCTCCTTCGTCCAGGGCAGACTTCGTCAACGGGCTGATAACCCTTTTCCATCGGCAAACCCGCCGCGCGCCATGCCGTGGTGCCCCCTTCGAGGACACGGATTGGTGCCGTGGTCAAAAGCGCCAGATCGGCGGCGCCCAACCGCGCCAACCGACCGTCGGGGCTGGTGACAAGATAGGATTTCGCGGCCGGCAAACGGGTCAGCGCATCGGCCAACCGCGCGCGAATCGCCCACCAGGCGCCCGCGATATGACCGTCGCGATAGCTCAGGCTATCGGCCAGATCAATGACCAGGACATCGTCCAGATCGAAAGCCGACGGTGCCAATCCGGTCACCGAAACCGCATCGACCTCCGGCGCAGCAACGGTCCGCGGCCCGCTTTCCCGCGCCATGTTTTCAAGGCCCCCGTCGAGGACATAAACGTCGCTCCAGCCCATCTGAATGAGCCAGCTTGCCGTCATCGTCGCGCGAACGCCGGTGTCGTCGATCAGCACGATCCGCGCGTTCGCCGTGATGGCGAAGCGGTCCGTAACCTGTACGAGCTGCCCGCCGGGCGCCGACCGCGATCCCGCGACATGGCCCGCCATGAATTCATCCGGCGAGCGCACATCGAACAAGTACAAGGTACGCGACGCCGCCTCGCCCTGCCAGGCGGCCAGCGTGTCGGTATCGATATGGCGCACCCGGAATTTCCGGGCCACCCCGGCCACGGCTTTCAGCGACTAGTCCAGCGCGCCCTTCGATACGGCACCAAAGGTCCGGGTCGCCTTGTGTTCGAGTTTCAGACCCGCCAGGTGCCAACCCATGGTCCCATTGGTCAGCGCCATGACCCGGTTGCGCGTCCCCGCATTGATCAGCGATTGCGCGCCGATAATCGAACGGGTCCGTCCGGCGCAGTTGACGACCACCAGCGTATCGGGATCGGTCGCAAGGTCCATGACATGGCGCACCAGTTCCGCGCCGGGGGCGTCGATCCCGCCAGGAATGCTCATCCGGTTGAATTCATCCATCGGCCGGCTATCGAGAACCACCATATTCTCGCCGGCGTCGATCTTCTGCTTCAACGCTTGCGCGGAGATATTCGGCGTGCCGCAATGATGCTCGATATGTTCGCCGAACACCTTGGAAGGCACGTTCATGCCGCTAAACAACTCATATCCGGCATCGGCCCAGCCCGAAACCCCGCCTTTCAGGATGGCCAGATCGCCATAGCCGGCGGCCGCCAGCACCTGGGCCGCGCGCGGCGCAAGGCCGTCATTGTCGTCGATCAGGACGATGCGGGTCGCCCTTCGGGGCACGAAATCGCGGATTGAAAGCTCGATGCCGCTGAGCGGGATATTCGCTGCGCGCAACAGATGATTCATGCCGAACACGCCTTCTTCGCGAACGTCAATGACCGCCAACTCCGCGCCATCGTCAAAAGCGGCCCGCAACGCACCCGCGTCGATTTCACCGACCATCGAATAGCCCTTCCGTGAATTTCATTTTCCTCAAACTAGACCAAATCCGGTTTGATGGGAATTGCCGGCGCGCCTTACGCGCCATATTGTGCGGCATGACGGACGCCATGCTTGTTTTTGACCGCCGCACGGTACGCCAACGGCGGGACCGGGCGGCGCGGGATTTTTCCCGATCCGATTTCCTGTACCGGGAAGTCGGCGGCCGCCTGGCCGACCGCCTGCTCGACATCGCCCGGACGTTTCCGCGCGCGCTCGACCTCGGCTGCCATGCCGGGACACTCCGCTCGGCGCTGCCCGGCGGCGGCAAAATTGGCGATTTGGTGCAATGCGACCTGTCGGAATCCATGGTCCGGCAGGCCGGCGGGCCGCGGCTTGTCGGCGATGAAGAAGCCCTGCCCTTCGCGGAAAGCTGTTTCGATTTAATCGTCAGCAATCTGTCGCTGCATTGGGTGAACGACCTGCCGGGAACCCTTTTGCAGGTACACCGTTGTTTGAAGGCGGACGGGCTTTTCCTTGCCGCCACCCTGGGCGGCGATACGCTGGTTGAGCTGCGCGACAGTCTGATGGCGGCGGAGATCGAAATCCGCGACGGCGTAAGCCCCCGCCTTTCGCCTTTCATGCAAATCAGCGACGCCGGCGCGTTGTTGCAGCGTGCGGGTTTCGCGCTGCCGGTGATCGACGCCGACAAGATTGTCGCGACCTATGCGAACATGTTCGCACTCATGGCCGATTTGCGCAGCATGGGCGAAACCAACGCCGCCACGGCCCGGCCCCGGCATTTTACGCCGCGCGCCCTGTTTTTACGCGCGGCCGAACTGTACGGCCAACGTCACGCCAACGCCGATGGCCGTATTCGCGCAACCTTCGAGGTGATCTATCTGCACGGCTGGGTGCCGCATGAAAGCCAGCAGAAAGCGCTGCGCCCCGGCAGCGCGCAAACGCGCCTGGCCGATGTTCTGGACACGACGGAAATTACCACGCCGCCGGAATAACGGCGCGCTACAGCAAGTCCCGCAGCATGGCGACCAGCGGCAGATCGGCCGGCGGCATCGGGTAATCGCCCAGCCGGACAGGCCGGACCCAGGCCAGTTCCTGCCCCTCCCTGGCCTGCACGATTCCCCGCCAGACGCGGCACACATAAAGCGGCATCAGCAGGTGAAAATCATCATAGGCATGGCTCGCGAAGGCGACCGGCGAAAGGCAGCTTTGCTTCGTATCGATGCCGATTTCTTCACGAAGTTCGCGGATCAAGGCGGCTTCCGGCGTCTCTCCGGCCTGGACCTTGCCGCCGGGAAACTCCCACAGCCCGGCCATCGCCTTGCCCGGCGGGCGCTTGGCGATCAGAACCCGGCCATCGGGATCGACCAGCGCCGCCGCCACCACCAGCAATACCGGCTTGCCCGGCGTGGCTTCGCCGGCGGCTTCCCAGCACCCCGACGGCATGTCCGAGGGGGCGTTCAGGACCGGTAATCCGCGTTGATCGTGATGTAGCCGTGCGTCAGATCGCAGGTCCAGACCCGCGCATGGCCGCGGCCAAGCCCGATATCGATGGCGATATGAATCTGGCTCCCTTTTAGATGGGCTGCGACCGGCGCTTCGTCGTAATCGTCTAGAACCCGACCCGCTGCGGTAATCGGCACGCCGCCCATGGCAATCGACAGACGGTCCCGGTCGGCCGGCTCGCCGGCCTTGCCCACCGCCATGACGATCCGGCCCCAATTGGCGTCTTCGCCAGCCACCGCGGTCTTGACTAGCGGCGAATTGGCGACCGACAGCCCGATGCGCCGCGCCGATTGCGCCGACACCGCCCCGGTGACATCGATCATGATCAGCTTTTGCGCTCCTTCGCCGTCGCGCACGACCTGAACCGCAAGGTCGATCATCACCGCTTCGAGCGCGCGGCGGAAATCCTTAAGATGGCCATCGCGGGCCGATTTGACCGGCTTGTGCCGGGCGCCCTTGCCGGTCGCGCAAAGCAACACCGTATCGCTGGTCGAAGTATCGCTATCGACAGTGATGGCGTTGAAGGATTTATCCGCCGCCGCCTTCAGAACGGTTTGCAGCACGCGGGCTGGAATCTTCGCGTCGGTAAATACGAAACCGAGCATCGTCGCCATATCCGGCGCGATCATGCCGGACCCCTTGGCGAAACCGGCCACGGTCACCTGCGTGTCGCCGATCCGGGCGGTGGCCATAGCACCCTTGGGAAAGGTATCGGTCGTCAGGATCGCTTCGGCCGCGCGGCGCCATGAATTCGGCTTCAATTCGGAGACGATCTTCGGCAGGCTGGCGGCGATGTAACCGGGCGGCACCGGCACGCCAATCACGCCGGTGGAGGCAATGAACACCTGCTTGCGCGGACAGCCGACCAGTTTCGCCGCCGCCTTCACCGTATGCGCAACGACAACGTCGCCAGCATTGCCGGTAAATGCATTGGCGTTGCCGGAATTGACGACGATCGCCTGAATTTTACCGCCGGGCAGCACGGCGCGGCACCACTCGACCGGCGCGGAGGGGCAGCGCGACTTGGTAAATATCCCGGCCACGGTCGTGCCTGGCGCAAGGCGCGCCACCATCAGGTCATCCTTCAAGCCCGGCGCCGATTTCAACCCGACATGCCGGCCGGCCAGCATTAAGCCGGTTATGGCCGGCATTCTGGGAAACCGGGCGGGCGCAAGCGGTGAGCGTTCGAGCATTACACGTTACTTCGCCTTGGGCATCTGCACGGGCGGCAATGGCTTGCCCTCGAAGGTGAAGCGTTCGACCTGGGCCTGGTCCACCAGTTTTTCCATGATCTCTACCGCGACATTGCGGCCCGCACTGCGCATGAGCTGCGGTTTGATCTGCTCGAAACTGGGTGCCTTTTCTATTTTGCGCGCAACGACCTGGATCACATGCCAGCCAAAGCGGGTCTTGACCGGGGTCTTCGACACGTCACCTTCGCGCATCGCAAAGGCCGCATCCGAAAACGCTTTCACCATGTCGGTCCGCTTGAAAAAACCGAGGTCGCCCCCGTTGGCAGCACTTGGACCGGTGGAATATTCACGCGCGGCGGCCTCGAATTTCTTGCCGGCGGCAATTTGTCCGATGGCGTTCTTGGCGTCGGTTTGCGTTTTCAGCAATATATGGCGCGCATGGATCTGCTCGGTTGGCGGATTTTGTTTGAGATAATTCCGATACTGCTTTTCGTGAAAGCCGGGCGTCATGTTTTTTTCGATCAGCTGATTTAGATAAAATTCGCCAATCACCACATCTTCAAGTTCCTTCAGCCGGCTGATGACCTGCGGATCGGCGGCCAGATTGTTCTTGCGGCCATTAAGGACCAGTAATTGCTGTTGGATCATGCGTTCAAGCAAGGTTGCGTAGATCGCCTCGATGCCTTTTTCCTGGATCTTTTGTGGCAGGCCGGTAAAGGCGCGCAACACCGCATTGCGGTAAATCGGCGTTCCTTCCACATTGGCGACCACCACATCGCCGGCTGCCGCCGGTGTCTGCGCCATGGCCGGCGGCAACGCGACGGTGATCAAAACGATAGCGGCCAGCGCCGCCAGCGCTTGGGTTGGTCGTGACATCTTGGTTCTCCCTCGCCGATGGTCCTGCACGCCGCCTGTGCGGCCAAGCAAAGGCATAAACCACAAAC
>PTKA01000144.1 GCA_002937525.1 Alphaproteobacteria bacterium MarineAlpha10_Bin3 | reverse complement strand
CACAGGGCAGCGCGGTGGAGTTGGCGCAAAAACTGATTACCGGCTTCGGCAGCCTGCGGGCACTGGCCGAAGCAAGCGTTGACGAGATCCGCGGTCACCACGGGATCGGCCCGGCCAAGGCTGCGCAGATCAAGGCCGCGCTGGAGCTGGCGCCGGCTGCAACTCGAGGCCATCGACGACCGACCGCAGGTGCGTAGCCCTGAAGATGCGGCTCGCCTGCTGGCGCCGCGCATCGCCTCGCTGCCCGACGAGACGCTGCAGGTGATGCTGTTGGACGGTCAGCATCGGGTGGTGCACATCGCGCAGGTGGCCCAGGGCGCGGTCAATACCGTCGGCGCACGGATGGCCGACCTGTTCAGCGAGGCGGTCAAGCGCAAGTGCACCGCGGTGATCCTGGCGCACAACCATCCCTCCGGCGACGCGACGCCGTCGGATGAGGACGCCGAGCTCACGCGCTCCGCCGCGGCGGCCAGTTGCTTCAGGCGGATCGCGGCGGCAAGGCCAGCCGGGCCGGCCCCGACGATGACCACGTCATATTCCATCGATTCACGTTCCATCGCGCCTTTTCCTTCATTTTGTCTCGGGCCGCTACGCCGTGTTGTCTATAACAAAGCGCCCCGATTGTGTAGATTATTGACGGGAGGCATCGGGTATGGCGATGGACAATATGACACCGTTGCAGGCGTTGCGCTGGTCGGTGGCGATGGGCGCGGACGAGGCAATCGGCGATGAACCGGTCGACCGCTATGCGCAATCCGCCGAACCGGCCGCACCGGCGCAACCCGCGGTGCCGGTTCATGCCAGCGCATCGACCGCACCGGCCGCGCCGCCGCTGGCGTCAAGTCAAGGTGCTGCCGATAGCCGGGCCGCGGCACGGCAAGCCGACACGCTGGCGGCGCTGCGGTTGGCGCTTGAAGCCTTCGAGGGCTGCGCCTTGAAGCAGACGGCGACCAATCTGGTCTTCGCCGACGGCAATCCCGAAGCCGATTTGATGATCCTGGGCGAGGCACCGGGCGCCGAGGAAGACCGCCAGGGGACCCCGTTCGTCGGACCCAGCGGCCAGCTTCTCGACCGCATGCTGGGCGCGATCGGTCGCGACCGGACCAGCGCTTATATCTCCAACGTGCTGTTCTGGCGGCCGCCGGGAAACCGCACCCCGACCGACGCGGAAGTCGCTGCCTGCATGCCCTTTGTGCAGCGCCATATCGCCCTGGTCCGGCCCAAGGTGCTGGTCTTTGTCGGCGGCGCCGCGGCCAAGGCGCTGCTGGAGCGCAAGGAGGGCATCATGCGGTTGCGCGGGACCTGGTACGATTATCGCAACCCCGACCTCGATGTGCCGATCCCGGCGCTGGCCATCTTCCACCCTGCTTATCTGCTGCGCTCTCCCGGCCAGAAACGGCAAACCTGGCGCGATCTTTTGATGCTCCGCGCCAGGCTTGCCGAGTTGGCCTAACGGCCCTACGGCGTGAGGTCGAGGGCTTCGACGATCCGGTCATAGGGGATGCCGGCGTCGTCGTTGAGGCGCTGCACGTCGGCCTGCGAACCCGCTTCGAACAGGCACATGCAACGCCCGTCCGCCGGTGCGAAGGTCGAGCGAATATATTTGATATCCGTGCCCGCGCTGGTCATTTCCGCCGCTTTGCCAATGGCGGCTTTTTGCGCGCCGCCAAGATCTTCCATGCTGATTCCCTTGAGGCTCCGTTCAACCATATAGACACCCATGTTCCGAACTCCTTCCTGGTTAAGCACGGTGTCATGGAAGCCCCGGGACGGCTCCAAGGGAACGACCGTTTCGTTATCGTTGCATAACCCCTGGTTATCGCTGGTTGGTGTAGACTGCGTCGCGGCGCCTTGAACACAAGGAGGATCCAAGCCATGGAGATGTCGCAGATCAGATACGTCCTGGCGGCGGCGAAAGCGCTGAATTTCACCCGGGCGGCGGCGGCATGCAACGTCTCGCAACCCGCCCTCACCAAGGCCATCAAGACGATAGAGGCGGAACTGGGCTCACCGCTGTTTCACCGCGAGGGCAAGCGCGTCCTGGTCAGCGATTTCGGCCTGATGATGCTGCCGCATCTGCAAACCATTCTCGACGAAACGCAGGTTGCGCGAACGCTGGCCAATAATTTCAGGCTGCTTAACCAGGTGCCGGTGCGCATCGGGGTCATGCCCACGGTCGGGCATGTGCGCTTGTCGCGGTTTTTGGGCAAGTTTCAGCTGGAACATGAAGGCGTTGAGGTCGCCGTGACCGAAGCCAGCGTGGCCGATCTAAAAACTGCGCTCGACGGGGGCGAAATCGATATCGCCATCATGAACGCAATGGACGATCTGGGCGACGCGTTTCATGTGCAAAAACTCTATGAGGAACGCTATGTGGTGGTCTTTGCGCCGGGCCACGCGCTGGGCGCGTTGAACGCGATCAAGCTGAGCGATCTGTCGGGGGAGCCCTATGTCGACCGGTTGGCCTGCGAGATGCGCGAGATGGTCGCCGCCGTCTGCAAGGATAAGGCGGTCGAACTTTACGCTCGCTTCCGGTCCGAACGCGAAGATTGGGTGCAGGCGATGGTCCTGGCGCGGATCGGTTTCGCCTTCATGCCCGAATATTCGGTCACGCTGCCGGAATTGCTGCAACGGCCGCTGGTCGAACCGTGCGTGAGCCGCACGATTTTCCTGGTCAACGTGCCCGGCCGCCCCTTCAGTCCGGCCGCAGCGGCAATGGTCCGCGCGGCGCAACGATTTTCGTGGCCCGGTTGATGGTTGGAATTTTCTTGTGCCTGTAGTTTGTACAGGCGCTATCCTGCCGGCATTCGCCATTTAAGACACCGCCAGTCAAAGGACCGCAGAACATGAACGACACCAGCCTGACCGAAATCCACGCCGCCGGTTTGAAGCGTATGCGCGATGAGCGATAAGCCGGTCGCGTTCTTCGTTACCGCACTTGTGATTGCACCGGTCTGTAGCGTGTGCATTCTGGGACCGGCGGTCGTGGGCGGTTTCCTTGCCGGTTGGTTCGGTTGGCTCGCTGATCTCGATATCGCGTTGGTGACGGTGCTGGGCGGTTTGGCCGTAATGGGCGTTCTGGGCTATTTCAAATATCGGCGCAGGCGGCCGCCGAATCCGGTTCGGTCCGGTTCCGGGCGGTTGGAATGACCGGGGCGGCGGCGGAATCCAGGCTGCTGGACGGCTTTCGTCATTATCTGCGCGAGGGCCATTTTCTTGCCGAAGCGCCACGGCTGGTCCCGCTCAGCCTGGCCTTATACCGGCGTCTTGGCGGCGGTGCGCCGGTCGAGCGCGCTGAACTGGCGGTGGATTTGAACCTGACCGCCGAGGCGTTGAACGCGGATCTGCGCGCGGTGCCGGAATCGACCATCGATATTGACGCGAACGGCGCCATCGTCGCCTTTGGCGGATTGAGTGTGATTCCGGCAAGCCATGTATTCAAGGTTGGTGGTCTGGAACTCTATACATGGTGCGTCTTCGATGCGCTGTTCCTGCCGCGGCTTCTCGGCAAATCCGCCATTTCGGTTACGCGCTGTCCGGTAACCGATACGCAGATCGAAATATCGCTGACGCCGACGGCGATTATATCGTCGCGGCCGGCATCGCCGGTGATGTCGATTGTTGCGCCCAACAAGGAATCCTGTCGCGAAAACCTGCGCGGCGCATTCTGCAATCATGTGAATTTCTTTGCCGATGAAAATACATTCCGCGATTGGCGGGGCGACAGACCGGATGTTGCCCATGTCTCGCTGGAAGAGGCGCAGGAACTGGCGCGGCAACGCAACCAGTATCGCTATGGACATTGCCTGGCGGCATTGGAACAGCAGCACGGGTGATATCCCGATCTCAAATTTATCCACCTGTATCCATGCAAGCTGGGGCATTATTGGCGCTCATTGGTAGGGTTACGGGGAAAGGGCAGGGACATGGCGGGCGGCAGACCGGAGATCATCGCCAATATCGACCGTTTGAACCGATTGATGGACGAGAACGATCTCGACGCGGTGGTGGCGCGGTCGGGACGGAACTTCACCTATTTGACCGGCCTCGCTTATCCGGGCACCTTGGCGCGGCTGATGGATATGACCGATTCCGACCGCGCCGTGATGGTGCTGTGGCCGCGCGAAGGCGACCCGGTGCTGATCGTAAACGCGACCGCGGCCGCCCTTGCGGCGCGCGATTCCTGGGTTGAGCGGCAGGTCCTTTATGAAGGCTATGTCGAATCGCCCTATGCGCGGCTGGCGCAAGTCCTGCGGCAAGAGGGGCTTGGTGGCGCGCGCGTCGGTTTCGAGAAAGACTATGTCAGCGCGCGGGACTGGGCCCTGGTGGACGAAGCCGTGCCGGGCCTGACGATGGTCGATTGCACCGCGATCATGGACCGGGTGCGGTGGATCAAGACCGATGCGGAAATCGCCCGCATCAAGCGCGGCGCCGATATGCTCGACGATGTGTATCTCGACGTCTTTCCCCGCATGCGGGTCGGCGACAGCGAACGCCAGGCGCATAGCCGGATCATTGCCGGATGCCTGGACCGGGGCTGCAACTGGGCCCATGGCATTTTGAACTCCAGCTCCAACACGATCCACTATGCCGGCGAAAGCGACGTAATTTTTCGCGCCGGCGATGTCATGCGCACCGATTATGTCGCCTATCTCGACGGTTATCCGGGGCATCAGTCGCGCAACCTTGTCTTCGGCCAGCCGAGCCGGACCCAGCGCGACGAATACCGCGCGATCCGCGATATCTACCGCGCCGCCATCGACCGCTGCCGGCCCGGCAACCGGGTCGGCGACATCTTTGACGCGACGGTGGCGGCGTTCACCGATGGCGGCTGGAAATTCGAATCGTTGTTGATCGGCCACGGCGTCGGTTCGTGGTGGCATCAGCAGGAACCGATCCTGCGGCGCGGCAGCGATATCGTGCTGGAAGACGGCATGGTGTTGGCGCTGGAGCCGCATATCGGCCACTGGCATATTCAGGACATGATCGTCGTCCGCCCGGATGGCCCGGTGCTGCTGTCCGACAAGATGTCCACCGACGAACCCTTCGTGGTCGAATGAATTAGAGCGTTCTGCAGTTAGGTTAAAGCATATCCGGAATTTCTGAAATAGTTGGCGCATTCCTGCGGTGTGAATTCGTCGAGGAGCGCACCGATCCGTC
>PTKA01000143.1 GCA_002937525.1 Alphaproteobacteria bacterium MarineAlpha10_Bin3 | reverse complement strand
TGCGCCGGCCAAACGCGCGGCACCGCCGATGCCGACCCGGGCGGCTGGAAAAGCGGCTGGCAAAACCGCCGGCGACGACGATTCCGACGACGAATAATCCGTACCAAGTCTAGGCGTGGCCGTGATCGCCCGATAGCAGCGAAAGATCGACGCCGATCTTGGCGATAGCCTTTTCCCACCGCGACGCGATGTCGGTATCGAAGAGCAAGGCGTTGTCGGCGGGAACGTTCAGCCAGGCGTTCTGCTGGATTTCGCTGTCGAGCTGCCCTGGTCCCCAGCCGGCATAGCCAAGCGCCAGGATGGCGCGGCGCGGGCCGTGATTGGCGGCGATATCCTTGAGAATTTCGATCGTGGCGGTCAATCCGACCTCGTCATTCACGGTGATGGTGCCGTCATGGCCGTATTCCGGCGTATGCAGGACGAAGCCGCGCCCGGTTTCGACCGGTCCGCCATACTGCACCTTGATATCCGCCGCCGATTCCGGACAGTCGATATCCATCTGGCCCAGGAGATCGACAAAGCTCAACTCTTCCAGGGGCCGGTTGACGATCAGGCCCATTGCGCCATCGGCATTATGGGCGCACATGTAAATGACCGTCCGTTCGAAGCGCGGATCCAGCATTTTCGGCATGGCGATGAGCAGTTGACCGCTCAAATAACCGGAGATGCGGTTGGTTTCAGGCATAAGGTGCCCTTCTTCTTCGTCTTCGTTGCAATAATACGCTTCTGGCGGGGGGAAGGGAACCGTATCCAAATACCGCGTTGCCGGCACGGGGACAGGGTGCTGGCGGCGCACAAAAAAGTTACCCGGCATTCCCCGCATCCGCACTATATAAAACCAGAAAGCCGTATTACGCGATGAAGGTTACGAAATTGTTGCGCATGATCCGTTCGATACCGGCAATGCTTGGCGTTCTGCTGATCGTGGCGCTCCCGCGCCTCGGGATCGCCGCGTCGAGCGCATGGGATACCAACGAGCATGTGGATACGCGCCTGGTATCGGCGGCCGGGGCGGTCGGCAATGGCGCAACATTGTCGCTCGGGCTGCATTTCAAGCTGCGGCCGGGCTGGAAGATCTATTGGCGCACGCCGGGCGATGCCGGGTTCCCGCCCGAAGCGGACTGGGCCGGGTCCGACAATCTGAAGGCGGCGGCGCTGTCCTGGCCGACGCCCGCGCGGTTTTCGATCTTCGGTCTGGAAACGCTCGGCTATGAGAACGAGGTGTTGCTGCCGCTCACGGTGACCTTGCAGCGGCCCGGTGACGCGCTGCGGCTCAAGGCCAGCATCCGCTATCTCGCCTGCAAGGATATCTGCATTCCCTATACGGCGTCGCTGGCGTTCGAAGTGCCGCCGGGCCGGGCCGCGCCCGGCCCCGATGCCGGATTGATCGGGCGGTTCGCGGCCCTGGTTCCCGGCACGGACCGCAGCCTAACGATCGAACGCACGACATTGTTGCGCGGCGGCCCGGATCCGGTCGTGCAGATCGAGGCGCGCAGCGCGCGCCCGTTCGTCGATCCGGACCTGTTCGTCGAATTCGCCAAGGCGCCGAACGAGATTGTTTTCGGCAAACCGAAGGTGCGCCTGAGCGCCGGCGGCACCCGGGCGGTGATCGAAGTCAGGGGCATTGGCGCCGATCCCGACGCGGTAAATGGCGCCGAGCTGATCTTCACCCTGGTCGATGGCCGCCGGGCGATCGAAACAACGATGTCGGTCCGTTTCGGCGGGCCGATCGAAGTCGTGCCGGACGCGGCGGCCGCCCGGTCGATCTGGTATTTTCTGGCGCTGGCGTTGCTCGGCGGGCTCCTTCTCAATTTGATGCCTTGCGTGCTGCCCGTATTGTCGATCAAGCTGTTGGGCGTTATCGGCCATGGTGGCGGCGATCCAGGGTTGGTTCGCCGCAGTTTTCTGGCCACCGCCGCCGGCGTCGCAAGTTCGATGCTGGTAATCGCCGCCGCCCTGATCGGGGTGAAGGCGGCCGGGCTGTCAATCGGCTGGGGCATCCAGTTCCAGCAGCCGGTTTTTCTGGCTTTCATGGCGGTGATCGTCACCCTGTTCGCATTTAATCTGTTCGGTCTGTTTGAAATCGTCTTGCCCCAGCGCCTGTCGAAAATTGCGCTCGGCGCTGGCGATTCGACGTCGGCTGGCGGGCATTTTCTCACCGGCGCCTTTGCGACCCTGCTGGCGACGCCCTGTTCGGCGCCGTTCCTGGGCACCGCGGTCGGTTTCGCGCTGAGCCGCGAGACGCCCGAGATCCTGGCGGTGTTCGGCGCGCTCGGGGTCGGCCTGGCCCTGCCCTATCTGGCGGTGGCGGCGTTTCCCACCGCCGTGATCGCGCTGCCCCGGCCCGGACAATGGATGGTGGTGCTGCGCCGGGTTCTGGGCGCCCTGCTGCTGGCCACGACGATTTGGTTGCTCAGCGTGATCGCGGCCCAGATCGACGTCGAAACGGCGGTGATCCTGGCCGCGTTGCTGGCCGTGGCCGGCGGCGTCCTGGCGCTGAAGCGGTTGCCGGGCTCGCGGCTCGGACGCCGTGCCGGCCTTGTGGTCGCCGGGCTGGCGCTGGCCGTGATCGTGCTGCCGGGCTTGCGCGCGCCGGCCAATGTTCCGGCCGGCATGCAGAGCGACGCGCGCTGGCAGAGCTTCGATCCGGCCGAACTGCGGCGCATCGTCGATTCCGGCGGCGTCGTCTTCGTCGATGTGACCGCCGATTGGTGCATTACCTGCCAGGTGAACAAAAAGCTAGTTCTGGACCGGGGCGTGGTCGCCGCCTGGCTGGGCAGCGGCGCCGTCGTGGCCATGCGCGCCGACTGGACCCGCCCGGACCCGGTGATCGCACGCTATCTTGCCAGCTTCGGGCGGTACGGAATTCCGTTCAATGCGGTGTATGGCCCCGAGGCACCGAGCGGTATTTTGCTCCCTGAATTCCTGACCACCGCCGCCATACTTGATTCTATCGCGCTGGCGGGCGACAAGGGCGCCAGAACTGCGGCGCGTTAATAAAGGAGGATTGGAAAATCACATGGCATTGAGTGTTGGCGACAAAATTCCATCGGTCGATTTATTTGAAATGACGGCGGATGGGCCGTCCAGCGTTTCCAGCGGAGAATATTTTGCTGGCCGCAAGATCGTTCTGTTCGCTTTGCCGGGCGCCTTCACGCCAACCTGTTCGGCGCAGCATTTGCCCGGATATGTGAACAACGCGCAGGACATCAAGGCCAAGGGCGTGGACGAAATCGCCTGCCTGACCGTGAACGACGTTTTCGTCGTGGCCGCCTGGGCCAAGGATCAGGGCGTTGGCGACAAGGTCCGGATGCTGGCCGACCCCGACGGCGCGTTTACCCGCGCCGCCGACATGGTGTTCGACCTTTCCGCGCGCGGCCTCGGCAAACGCTCGCAACGCTACGCAATCGTGGTCGAGGATGGCGTCATCACGGCCGTGAACGCCGAGGGTGGCGGCGGTCTGACGATTTCCAGCGCCGAAAGCATCCTCGAAATCCTGTAGGGGACGCTTAAATCTTGCCGGGAATCCCATCGCGGGCGAGCGCATCGGCGCGTTCGTTTTCGCGGTGGCCGGCATGGCCCTTGACCCAGCGCCATTCGATGTCGTGACCGGCAATGGCGGCGTCCAGGCGCTGCCAGAGGTCCTGGTTCTTGACCGGCTTCTTGCCGGCGGTTTTCCAGCCGCGCCGCTTCCAGCCATGAATCCATTTGGTGATGCCGTCCGACAGATATTTGCTGTCGGTGTACAGGGTGACGCGCGACGGGCGGCGCAGGGCTTCCAGCGCCTGGATCGCCGCCATCATCTCCATCCGGTTGTTGGTCGTGTTTGCCTCGCCGCCGTTTATCTCCCGCTCGGTCCCGCGATAGCGCAAAATCGCACCCCAGCCGCCGGGCCCCGGATTGCCGCTGCACGCGCCGTCGGTGAAGATATCGACGGTTCCGCTGTCATTGCCGGATTGGCTCATTCGAGGTTGCCGGATTGGCTCATTCGAGCCCGTAGGCGCTGGGCCCGCGCACCTGCTGGTGGAATTGCAGAATGGCGAGAAATTCGAGCGGGTCCTTCGGCTTCACCAAAGCACCTTCGCGGTGGTTCAGCAGATCGTAAAGCCGGGTCAGCAAGAAGCGCATCGCACTGCCCCGCGCCATCAGCGGCAGAATCTGCAATTCGGCGTCGCTGAAGGGCCGCACCTGGCGGTAATGCCCCAGCATGATTCGCGCCTTGGTGACATTGAAACTGCCGTCGTGCTCGAAACACCAGGCGTTGAGGCAGATACCGAGGTCATAGGCGAAGAAATCATTGCAGGCGAAGTAAAAGTCGATCATTCCCGACAGTTTTTCACCGAGAAAAAATACATTGTCCGGGAACAGATCGGCATGGCAGACGCCGGCCGGCAGGTCGGTTGGCCAATGGGCTTCGAGATGGTCGAGTTCCGCGCCCAGGATTTGCGCCAGCCCGCCCTTGATTTCATGGCTGCGCCCCGCGCACGACTCATAAAGCACCCGCCAGTCGGCGACCGACAGGGCGTTCCGGCGCTGCAAGGGAAAATCGGTGCCGGCCAGATGCAGCCGGGCCAGGGCGGCGCCGACTTGCGCGCAGTGCTGGGGCTGGATCCGGCGCGGCCACAGGCCCTCCAGGAAAGTCACGATGGCCGCCGGCCGGCCGCACAACTCCCGCAAGGCGGCGCCGTCGCGGCCGTGCAGCGGTGTCGGACAGGTCACGCCCCGGGCCGCCAGATGTTCCATGAAGCCAAGAAAATAGGGCAGATCCCCGACCTGCACCCGTTTTTCGTACAGCGTCAGGATGTGGCTGCCTGTGGTTGTTTGCAGCAGATAGTTGGTGTTTTCCACGCCTTCGGCGATGCCCTTGAAGGACATCACCTCGCCAAGATCGTAAGCGGCGACGAATGCGACGAGTTCCTCGTCGCCGACATCGGTGTAGACGGCCAATGTCAGCGCCGCCGATGGTTGGACGGGTAGGGTATCGCGCTCTTGACGCCACGATGAGCGGTGACCATAAATCCCCCGAACGATTGTGTCGCCGTTTTGAGCTGGCTCACAGCGATCCGGCGCGAAACTAGTATATTCGAGATGCGGAAGAAAGCAGCCATGACGAAAATTATCGATGGCGACAAGCCGGGGCGCGCGTGACGCCGCCGCGCCTGCTCATCCTGACCGTAGTG
>PTKA01000142.1 GCA_002937525.1 Alphaproteobacteria bacterium MarineAlpha10_Bin3 | reverse complement strand
CATTGTTCATCGAGGCCCTGGGCGCGGCGCGCTTCCGGCCCTACGCTTCCGACGATCCGCTTGGCGCCGAGATCGGCGGGGCGGTCAAGAATGTGCTGGCGATCGCTTGTGGCATCACTGCCGGCCGCCAGTTCGGCGACAATGCGCGCGCCGCCCTGATTACGCGCGGCATGGCCGAGATCATGCGCCTGGCCGTCGCCATGGGCGGCCGCGCCCAAACGCTGATGGGGCTGTCCGGTCTCGGCGATCTGACCTTGACCTGCAACGCGATGCAGTCGCGGAATTTTTCACTTGGCGTGGCGCTCGGCGAAGGCCGTAGCCTGACCGACATTCTGGCCGGACGGCGGGCGGTGACCGAAGGCGTGTATTCGGCCAGTGCGGTCACGGCATTGGCGCGGCGTCGCGGTGTCGCGATGCCGATCTGCGATGCCGTCGACCAGGTCGTCAATCATAGCGCCGATGTCGCCGACACGATCACGGCGCTGCTCAACCGCCCGTTTGCGCGCGAAAGCAGCGATGCCGATTGACGGCGGCCGCCGGGGCCGCCACAGTCCCGCCATGGCAACCAGGCAAGTGGAAAGGCCGTGTGGTTCTTCATCCATAATACCAACGCGCCCGATGCGGCGTCGCGCAAACCGGCCCATGCCCATGCCCACCGGGACTATCTGCGCGCCGCCCAGGACCGCATGGTCACGGCCGGGCCGTATTTCGGCGCGGACGGCGAGACCCGTATCGGTTCGGTCTTCATCGTCGATTTTCCCGACCTGGACGCGGCGCGGCGCTGGATCGAAGCGGAACCCTATACACGCCATGGCATCTATGCGCGCCATGCCATCCATCGATACGACCATCTTTGGCCCAAGCAACCAAACGGAGACGATTCATGAAGTACTGGCTGGTTAAGTCGGAGCCCAATGCCTGGTCGTGGGACGAGCATGTTGCGGCCGGCATTGCCGAATGGGACGGGGTTCGCAGCCATCAGGCCTGCAACAACATGAAGGCGATGAAGATCGGCGACCGTGCGTTCTTCTATCACTCGATCAAGGAGAAGCAGGTGGTGGGGATCCTGGAAGTGTCCAAAGAGTATTATCCCGATCCGACCGACAAATCGGAACGCTTCGGCATGGTCGACTTCAAGGCGCTCAAGGCGGTCGAAAGCCCGGTGACGCTGGCCGACATCAAGGCCACGCCGGAACTCGAAGCCATGGCCTTGGTGCGCCAGTCGCGGCTGTCGGTGATGCCGGTCACGGCGAGCGAATGGCGCCTGATCCTCAAGATGTCGGACACGACGCTTTAGCCGTCATGGCGGCGCCAAGGGAACGGACGCGCGGTCGGGAATTGTTGCAAAATGACCATGGCTGACCCGCTCACTTGACGATAAGGTAGGCGGAAATATTTGCTTCGACGAGGGAGAACCCGCATGTCCGACAATGAAATATTTCCGGTTCCCGCCGCGTTTGCGGCATCGGCCCATGCCGACAACGACAAGTATCTGGAAATGTACCGGCAATCGGTGGACGACCCGGAAGGCTTCTGGGCCGAGCAGGGCAAGCGGCTCGACTGGTTCACCCCCTATACCAAGATCAAGGACACGTCGTTCGACCGGCCCGACGTGCATGTCAGGTGGTTCCATGACGGCAGCCTGAACGCGGCCTATAATTGCCTCGACCGGCATCTGGCGGCGCGCGGCGACCAGACCGCGATCATCTGGGAAGGCGACGACCCGTCCGAGGACAAGACCTACACCTACCGCGAATTGCATGAAGAGGTCTGCAAATTCGCCAACGCCCTGAAGGCGATCGGCGCCAAAAAGGGCGACCGCATCACCATCTACATGCCGATGATCCCGGAAGCCGCCATCGCCATGCTGGCGTGCGCGCGCATCGGTGCCATTCATTCGGTCGTGTTTGGCGGGTTTTCACCCGACGCGCTGGCCGGCCGCATCCACGATTGCGACTCCAACATCATCATTACCGCCGATGAAGGTCTGCGCGGCGGCAAGAAAATACCGCTCAAGGCCAATACCGACGCGGCGCTGGCGAAAAGTCCGTCGATCAAGACATGCGTCGTCGTGCGGCGCACCGTCGGCGACATCGACTGGGTCGAGGGCCGCGACGTGTGGTATCACGACGTCACCGGCGCGGCTTCGGCCGATTGCCCGGCAGAAATCATGAACGCCGAAGACCCCCTGTTCATTCTTTACACATCGGGTTCGACCGGCCGGCCAAAGGGGGTGCTGCACACCACCGGCGGCTATCTGGTCTACGCCTCGATGACGCATCAATATGTTTTCGACTATCACGACGGCGATATCTACTGGTGCACCGCCGATGTCGGCTGGGTCACCGGGCACAGCTATATCCTTTACGGCCCGCTGGCCAACGGGGCGACGACGGTGATGTTCGAGGGGGTGCCGAACTATCCCGACGCCAGCCGCCATTGGCAGATCTGCGACAAGCACCAGATCAATATCTACTACACCGCACCCACCGCGATCCGCGCGCTGATGCGCGAAGGCAACGGCCCGGTCGAAGCCACCAGCCGCAAATCGATCCGGTTGCTGGGCACGGTCGGCGAGCCGATCAACCCGGAAGCCTGGCACTGGTACTACAACGTCGTCGGCGAAGGCCGCTGCCCGATTGTCGATACCTGGTGGCAGACCGAAACCGGCGGCATCATGATTACCCCGCTGCCGGGCGCCACGGCGACCAAGCCGGGCTCCGCGACCCGGCCGTTTTTCGGCATCAAGCCGGTCGTCGTCGATGGCGACGGCAAGGTAATGGACGGCGCCGCCGCCGGCGTCCTGTGCATCGCCGATAGCTGGCCGGGCCAGATGCGTACGCTTTATGGCGATCACGACCGTTTCATCGCCACCTATTTCAGCGACTTCCCCGGTAAATACTTCACCGGCGACGGCGTGCGCCGCGACGAAGACGGCTATTACTGGATTACCGGCCGGGTCGATGACGTGATCAACGTATCGGGCCACCGGATGGGCACGGCCGAGGTCGAATCCGCCCTGGTCGCGCATTCCAACGTCGCCGAAGCCGCCGTCGTCGGCTATCCGCACGATATCAAGGGCCAGGGCATCTACGCCTATGTAACCCTGAATATCGGCATCGAACCAAACGAGGATTTGCGCCGCGAACTGGTGCTATGGGTGCGCAAGGAAATCGGTCCGATCGCGCAGCCGGACCTGATCCAGTGGGCACCGGGCCTGCCCAAGACCCGGTCCGGCAAGATCATGCGCCGCATCCTGCGCAAGATCGCTGAAAACGACTATGGCAGCCTTGGCGATACCTCGACCTTGGCGGAACCGGCGGTGGTCGACGATCTGATCGAAAACCGCGTGAACCGATAAAACACCAGGGAGAAGCGAAAATTATGGCGGAGAACGGCAAGGTTGCGGTGGTGACCGGCGCGGGTAGCGGCATCGGGCGGGCGGTGGCGGTTGCCCTGCTGGGCGCAGGATATTCGGTCGCCCTGGCCGGCCGGCGCCGTGAAGGGCTGGATGGCACGATTGCCGAAGCCGGCGGCGACGGGGCGCGGGCGCTGGCGGGGCCAACCGATGTCGGCAAGGCGGATGACGTGGCGGCGTTGTTCGAGCGGACCAAGGCGGCGTTCGGCGGCCGGCTCGATCTGTTGTTCAACAATGCCGGCATCGGCACGCCGCCGGTCGGGTTGGAGGATCTGACCCTGGAACAGTGGCAGGCCTGCGTCGATGTCAATCTGACCGGTGTATTCTTATGCACCCAGCAGGCGATCCGGATCATGAAGGACCAGGACCCGCAAGGCGGCCGGATCGTCAATAACGGGTCGATTTCGGCCCATGTGCCGCGGCCTAATTCAGCGCCCTATACCGCGACCAAACACGCGATCACCGGGCTGACCAAATCGACATCGCTGGACGGGCGCAAATACAACATCGTCTGTAGCCAGATCGATATCGGCAACGCGGTCTCGCCGATGACCGAACGCATGGCCAAGGGCGTGCCCCAGCCGGACGGATCGACGATGGTCGAACCGCGCATGGATGTCGATCATGTCGCCCAGGCGGTGTTGCAGATGGCGGCGCTGCCGCTGGACGCGAATATCCAGTTCATGACCATCATGGCGACCAAGATGCCGTTCATCGGCCGTGGCTGATGACGGCGGGGGACAAACCCGACCTGCTGGTGGTCTGCCACGCGGCCCCCTTCCTGCTGGCCGATCTAGCGGTGGATCACAGGCTGCATAATTTATTCCTCGCCGAGGACAAGGAGGCGCTGCTGGCCGATGTGGGGGGTCGTATCCGCGCGATTCTCGCTGGCGGCATGCAGGGGCCGGACGCGGCATTGATCGCCCGGCTGCCGAAGCTGGAAATCATCGCTTCGAACAGTGTGGGTTTCGATGCGACCGACGTGGCGGCGGCGAATGCGCGCGGCGTGATCGTCACCCACACGCCGGACGTACTGACCGACGACGTGGCCGATCTGGGCATGGCGTTCATCATCATGGCGCCGCGCCGGATCGCGGAATCCGAACGCTATCTTCGGGCCGGAAAATGGCGCCAGGGACGGATGGATCTTGGCACCAATCTGCGCGGCAAGAAACTGGGAATCCTCGGCCTTGGCCGGGTCGGCAGTGCGCTGGCGAAACGGGCGCGGGGTTTCGGGCTGGAAATCGGTTTCTTCGATATCGTGCCCAAGAACGGCACCGCCTACCGCGTTTACGGCAGTCTGCTGGAAATGGCGGCGGATTGCGATATTTTATTCGTGTCCTGCCAGGGCGGGCCATCGACTCGCAAGCTGGTTGACGGCGCGGTGCTGGACGCGCTGGGTCCGAGCGGTTTTCTGGTCAATGTCGCGCGCGGCACCATCGTCGATCAGCAGGCGCTGGTCGCGGCCTTGCGTGAGGAGCGGATCGCCGGGGCGGCAATCGACGTGTTCGAGGATGAGCCCAATGCGCCAGCCGAACTGTTCGATATTGAACAGGTTATCATGACCCCGCATATCGCCAGTTCCACGACCGAGACGCGCCGCGCGATGGCCGATCTGGTGCTGGAAAATCTGCGCCGGCATTTCGCCGGCGAACCGGTGAAAACGCCGGTTACGCTATAGCAGCCCGTTGACGAAGTCTGCCCTGGACGAAGGAGCCATCGTCTGATTCTCTGGGGGCCTGTCTTGAAGGGGATTTGCCGATGGCAATGGGACA